>JALYLP010000536.1 GCA_030774195.1 Actinomycetota bacterium
CGGGCCGGGAGGTGGCGGTGCTCGCGCCGGTGCTCGCGCTGCTGCTGGTGTTCGGCGTCTACCCGAAGCTCCTCACGCGCTCGATCGACCCGGCCACCTGCGCCGCGATCGAACGGGTCCGGACATCGCAGCCCTGTGCGGACGTCGGCGGCCCGCTGGTGCCGGCTGCCGCGGAAGGTCGGCAGCCGTGATCCCGACGCCGGTGCTCGAGTTCCGCCCGATCCTGCCGGAGATCCTGCTCTGCATGTTCGCGATCGTCGGGATGCTGTACGAAGCCTTCGCGCGGCGTCCGGATCCGGTCCCGCATCTCGCGATCGCCACCGTTGGGCTCCTCGCCGCTGCGGTGACGGCCTACGCGCTCTGGGATTGGAGCGGACCGTCCTACGTGTTGGGAGACACCGTCGCGGTGGACCGGTTCTCGGTCGTGTCGCGGTTCGTGCTGCTCGGGGCGGCGCTCGTCGGCTGTCTCTACTACACCCACTACGCGTCCCGAGACCCCGGGTCGTTCCGCGGGGAGTTCTATCCGCTCACGCTGTTCGCGACGGCGGGGATGACCTTGATCACCGCCGCGAACGACCTGATCGTGATCTTCCTCGCGCTCGAGCTCCTGTCGCTCTCGCTCTACGTCCTCACCGGGATCACGGGGCAACGTCGCGCGAGCGAGGCCGCGATGAAATACTTCTTGCTGGGCGCCTTCTCCTCGGCGTTCTTCCTGTACGGCGTGGCGATGGCCTACGGCGCCACGACGTCCACGAAGATCGTGGGCGTCGGGACGCCCGGCCTCGTCCAGTCGCTCGGGGGGCAGACGGGCTCGCAGGCGCTGGCGCTCCTCGCGATGGCGCTGCTGGTGGTCGGCTTCGGGTTCAAGGTCTCGGCGGCGCCGTTCCACATGTGGACCCCCGACGTGTACCAGGGCGCGCCCACCCCGGTCGTCGCGTTCATGGGGGCGGCCACGAAGGTCGCCGCGTTCTTCGCCCTGATCCGCGTCTTCGACGTGGGGCTCCAGCCGCTCACCTGGGACTGGACGCCCGTGATCTACGCGCTGGCCGTCGCGTCGATCGTGGTCGGGTCGGTGCTCGCCATCGCCCAGCGCGACGTCAAACGCTTGCTCGCATACTCGAGCATCGCGCACGCGGGGTTCATCCTGGCCGGGTTGACCGCGGCGAACAGCACCGGGATCCGGGCCGCGATGTTCTACCTGGTCGCGTACGCGTTGGTGACGCTCGGGGCCTTCGGGATCGTGATGCTCGTATCCGCCCGCGGCGAGGAGCAGACGTCACTGGATGCCTACGCGGGCCTCGCACGGAGGAGCCCCGGGCTCGCCGCCCTGATGAGCGTGTTCCTGCTTTCGCTCGCGGGCATCCCCCCGACGGCGGGGTTCATCGCGAAGGTGACGGTGTTCAGCGCCGCGATCGGAGCGGGGAACTGGCCGCTCGCCCTTGTCGGCGTCGTGGCGAGCGTCGTGGCGGCGTACTTCTATCTCCGCGTCATCGTGTACATGTACATGCGGGAGCCTGCCGAGGGGGTCGAGTCGGACGCTGGCGTCATGCCGCGGATCGCGGCGGGCGTGCTCGCGGCCGGGATCGTCGTGCTCGGCGTCTTCCCCGGGATCCTGACCGGGATCTTGGAACCGGCGTCGATCGTGAGGTGGTGAGCGGATGCGACGCGTGATCCCCGGGTTGGAGACCTCCGACAGCACCATCGAGTCGGAGATCGGGACGCGCCTGGACCGCGTGGAGGAAGAGCTCGAGAAGGCGGTCGTCGCCGACTCGGATCTGCTCTCCGCCACCGCTCGCTATCTGCTCCAGGCGGGCGGCAAACGGTTCCGGCCGATGCTCGTCCTGCTGGCGGGGTATTTCGGCGATCCCGCCGACCCGCGGTTGATCCCCGGCTCGGTCGCGATCGAGCTCACGCATCTGGCCACGCTGTACCACGACGACGTGATCGACGAGTCCGCCGACCGGCGTGGCGTTCCGTCGGCCAACGCCCGGTGGGACAACACGGTCGCGATCCTCACGGGTGACTACCTGTTCGCGCTCGCGTCCGAGATGTCTGCCGATCTCGGGCCGGACGTCTGTCGGTTGCTCGCTCGGACGATCACCGTCCTCTGCGACGGGCAGATCCGCGAGGTCGATGCCGCCGGCCGCGTCGAGCAGGACGAGGACGGGTATCTCGAGGTGATCCGGCGCAAGACCGGGTCGCTGATCGCCACCTCGTGCCGTCTCGGGGGCATGCTCTCCGATGCCACCCCCGCTGATGTGGAGACGCTGGGTGCCTTCGGGGAGTCGTTGGGGCTCGCCTTCCAGCTCTCCGACGACATCATGGACATCACGTCGACCCAGCGGGAGCTCGGGAAGGAGCCCGGGACCGACATGAAAGAGGGCGTCTTCACCCTGCCCGTGTTGCACGCGCTCCACCGGGGTCCGGACCGGGAGGAGCTTCGCCGTCTATTGGCCCAGGGAGCGCCCGATGGCGAGGGGCTCGACCGAGCGCTGCAGATCGTTCGGGGTGAAGGATCGATCCGCCATGCGCGCGGCGCCGTCCGCGACGAGGTTCGTCGCGCCGTGGGCCTGGCCAGACAGCTCCCCGATGGCGCCGCGCGCCAGGCCTTGGTGCAACTCACCCGATTCCTCGCGGTCCGTTGCGGCGCCGATCCCGGTGAGCACGATGCATAGCTCACGACGCAGCCGATCGGGACGAAGGCCGCTGCTAGGATACGGCAGCCTTCGAGGGGGCTCGTGCACAGCGTGACCTACTACGGTTCCTACGGTGTCGTGTTGGCGGTGGTGCTCGCAGGAGCGCTGCTGGTCATCGTGGCCTTCGGGGCGGCACGGCTGATCGCGCCGCGGCGGCCGAACGTCGGCGGCAAGCGGACGACCTACGAATGCGGGATCGACCCGGTCGGTGAGGGGTGGTCCCAGAGCCAGGTCCGCTACTACGTCTACGGTTTCTTGTTCGTCATCTTCGACGTCGAATCGGTCTTCCTGTTCCCGTGGGCGCGCGTGTTCCAGACGCTCGGCTACCAAGCTGTCGTCTCCATGGCGATCTTCATCGGGATCCTCGCGGTTGGGTTGCTGTACGCATGGCGCAAAGGGGTCCTGACGTGGGTGTGATCACCGAGAAGACGCCGATCGCCAAGATCAAGCCGGTGCGTTTCCTGTTGAACTGGGGGCGCCGGTACTCGCTGTGGGTCTTCAACTTCGGCCTCGCCTGCTGCTCGATCGAATTCATCGCTGCCTCGACGGCGAAGAACGACTTCATCCGGCTGGGCGTGATCCCCTTCGCGCACGGTCCTCGCCAGGCGGACCTGCTCGTCGTGGCGGGCACGCTGACGGACAAGATGGCGCCGGTGATCAAACGTCTGTACGACCAGATGCCGGATCCGAAGTACGTGATCTCGTTCGGTTCGTGCTCCAACTGCGGGGGGCCGTACTGGGATAGCTACTCCGTGACCAAGGGCGTCGATCAGATCATCCCGGTCGACGTCTTCGTGCCCGGCTGCCCTCCGCGGCCGGAGGCGCTGTTGCACGGCATCATCCGGCTCCAGGAGAAGATCCGGGACGAGGACATCCAGGAGAAGTTCCGCAGTGGGACGACCGCTGTCAGCTGAAGAGGTGGGGTCTCGCCTGCAGGCGAGGTTCGGCGACGACGTCGAGATCGCCGACACCTTCGGTCAGGTCGCCGCGACGGTCACCGTGGATCGCTACCACGATCTCGTCCGGTTCCTCCGCGATGAGCCGGAGCTCGCGTGCGACTTCTGCGATTTCACCGGTGGCGTCGACCTCGGCCCGGAGGCAGGCTTCGAGGTGGTCACGCAGCTCACCTCGACGGAGCACCACCACGACGTCCGTGTCAAGGTGCGGCTGCCCGCCACGGAACCGGCGTGCCCCACGATCAGCGACCTGTTCCCCACCTGCGACTGGCACGAGCGGGAAACGATGGAGATGTTCGGGATCCGGTTCGAGGGCCATCCGCACCCGGTCCGGCTCCTGCTCGCCGAGCCGTTCGAGGGGTTCCCGCTCCGGAAGGACTTCCCCTTGATGTCCCGCGAGGTCAAGCCATGGCCCGGGGTCCCGGAGGGCGAGGAAGTCGAGGAGGACGAATGATCGGCGCCTCCTCCATCTTCGACACGTCGGTCGGCGGGTACTGGATCCCCCTCGTGATGAAGGCCGCCGCGGTGATGGTGGTGTTCCTGGTCGTGCCGCTCGCCGTCGGGTACATGGAGCACAAGGTGCTCGCGCACATGCAGGCGCGCCTGGGACCGATGGAGGCCGGCGCGTTCCACGGGTGGGCGCAGCTGGTCGCCGACGGCGTCAAGTTCATCCAGAAGGAGGACATCGTTCCTGCGGCGGCCGACCCCGGTGTCTTCTCGCTGGCGCCGGCCATCGTGCTGATCCCGTACATCGTCACGCTCGTCGCGATCCCGTTCGGGCCTCGCCTGTACGCGTTGGACCTGGACGTCGGTGTGTTCTTCGTCCTGGCGATGTCGAGCGTCGGGGTGATCGGGATCTTGATGGCGGGGTGGGCGTCCGCGAACAAGTTCTCCCTGATCGGAGCGCTCCGTGCGGCCGCGCAGCTGATCGCGTACGAACTCCCCTTGGTGCTCGTCGCGGCCGCGGTCGTGATGCAGGCCGGGTCGATGTCGCTGCTGCAGATCACGGAAGCCCAGTCGCACTACTGGAACATCGTCTACCCGTGGCAGCTGGTGGGGTTCGTGATCTTCATGATGGCGGCGGTGGCCGAGCTCACGCGTCCCCCGTTCGACATGCCGGTCGCCGATTCCGAGATCATCTTCGGCGCGTACACCGAGTACACCGGGTTGAAGTTCGCGTTCTTCCTGCTGTCCGAATACGGCGGCATCGTGGTTATGTCCGCGGTCGCCTCGGTGCTGTACCTGGGCGGGTACCAGCCGATCCCTGGCTTGTCGATCATCCCCGGCGTCCTGTGGATGTTCGGCAAGATCTTCGCGTTGTCGTTCGTCATCATCTGGCTGCGTGCGACCTTCCCTCGCCTCCGCGAGGACCAGCTCCAGCGGTTCGCGTGGGTCGGGCTCACCCCGCTCGCGCTCGCGTTGATCTTGGTCACGTCCGTCTACAAGGTGGGTGTCTGAGTCATGGAGACGCAGCTCCACGAAGGGTTCGGTCAGGGGCTCATCAAGGGTCTCTCCGTCACGCTCCGCACCATGCTGCACCGGTCCGTGACCGTGCAGTACCCACACGTGCAACCCGACCTTCCGGCTCGGTCGCGGGGCGTGATCGCGCTCAAGCAGGAGAACTGCACGGTCTGCTACAAATGCTCGCGCGAGTGCCCCGACTGGTGCATCTACATCGACGCCCACAAGGAGACCCACGAGCCTGCCGGGGGAGGTCGCGCCCGTTCCGCCAAGATCCTCGATCGGTTCGCCATCGATTACGCGCTCTGCATGTACTGCGGGATCTGCGTCGAAGCATGTCCGTTCGACGCGCTCTTCTGGAGCCGCGAGTTCGACTACGCGGAGTACGACATCCACGAGCTGACCCACGAGATGGACCGTCTGGAGGAATGGACATACACCGTGCTGCCGCCCCCGCAGCTCGAGGAGGGCGCCGAGGCGTCGGACGAGGCGAGTCCGTGAACGCACACGAGTACGCGTTCGTCGTCGTCGCGACGATCGGCTCGATCGCGGCCGTGGCCGTCGTCACCGCCCGCAACGTGGTGCACGCGGCGCTGTATCTGGTGGTGACCCTCGCCTCCGTCGGCATCACGTTCCTGTTGCTGGGTGCGGAGTTCGTGGGATGGGTGCAGATCCTGATCTACGTGGGCGCGATCGTGATCCTGTTCCTGTTCGGTCTGATGCTCACGAAAGCACCGATCGGACGGGACACCCTCGACTATCAGAACCGGGCCGTCGGCGCCGTCGTCGCGGTGGTCGTGGCGCTCGGGCTCGGCTCGCTGATCCTGCAGGCGTGGCCGCTCAGCACGCCGGCCGCTCCGAGCGCACCCGGAGGGTCCGATGTCTTGGGCAGTGCGCTGTTCACCACCTACGTGCTCCCGTTCGAAGCGGTGTCCTTCCTGCTCCTCGCGGCACTGATCGGTGCCATCGTGCTGGCGCGACGGGACGAGGGCACCTGACGTGATCCGCCTGCCCCTCGTGCTGCTGTTCTCCGCCTTCTTGTTCTCGACGGGGGTCTACGGCGTCCTCGCGCGCAGGAACGCCGTCATGGTGCTGATGGCCATCGAACTGCTGCTCAACGCCGTCAACGTGAACCTGATCGCGTTCGCCGCCGAGCTCCAGGACGTCACCGGGGAGGTCTTCGCGCTGTTCGTGATCGCGGTCGCGGCGGCCGAGGTGGGCATCGGGCTCGCGATCGTCATCCTGCTCTTCCGGAACCGCGCGACCATCAACGTCGACGAAGTGGACCTGCTCAAGTGGTAGGGCTGCTCGGAGCGGAAGGGGCTCCCGCGGCCGCGAGCAGCGCGGGCTGGTTCGTTGAGCACGCGTGGCTGATCGCCCTGCTGCCGTTCATCTCGGCCGCGCTCACCCTGTTCTTCGGCAAGCGGACGCCCGGCGGAGGACCTGCGTACGGGATCGCGGCGATCGGCGCGGGCTTCGTCATGGCACTCGGCGTCGTCTGGCATTTCATCCAGGGCGGGGGACCCTACGAGAGGTACGTGGAGTGGTTCCGGATCGGATCGCTCCACATGCAGCTCGGCTTCTACGTGGACGGTCTGACCGCGGTGATGCTCATCGTCGTCACCTTCGTTTCGTTGATGGTCCACATCTATTCCCTCGGGTACATGCACGGCGACGTCCGCTACACGTGGTTCTTCGTCGTGCTCTCGCTCTTCACGGGGGCCATGCTGGACGTCGTCGTTGCGGGCAACCTGTTCCAGCTCCTCGTCGGGTGGGAGATCATGGGTGTCTGCTCGTACCTGCTGATCGGCCACTGGTACGAGGACCCGGCGAACTCCGGCGCCGCGATCAAGGCGTTCCTCACGACCAGGGTCGGCGACGTCCCGTTCATGTTCGGGATCTTCGCGTTGATCTTCGCGACCGGGATGACGACGTCGAACATCCAGATCATCGGACAGACGGTCGCGGGGGGACACGTCTCGTCGCTGCTCGTGACCACGGCCGCCCTCCTGCTCTTCGGCGGCACGATCGGCAAGAGCGCGCAGTTCCCGCTCTACGTCTGGCTGCCCGATG
>JALYLP010000537.1 GCA_030774195.1 Actinomycetota bacterium
GGCGCTGCGCCGACGGATGCATCCAACTCGGCGAGTTGGAGCTTCCGTGGTCCGGCCCCGATGCGCCTGAGGTCGCCGTCGGTCTCCGGCCCGAAGACCTGCGGCCCGCCGGCGAGGTCGGTCCCTCGCTCGAGTTCGCCGTGGACGTCGTCGAGCCGCTCGGGAACGAGGTCGTCGTCCACGGGACGACGGCGGGGACCGCCGTCGAGAGCGGGGCGGAAGAGGAAGCCGAGATCCCGCTCGTGGCCGAAGGGGCGCGAGCGGCGATCACGGCGGTCTTCGAGCCGGCCGACGAGCCCTCGCCGGGCGACCGGATGCGGCTCGGGGTCGTGCCCGAGCGCGTGCACCTGTTCGACCTGCGGACCCGCGAGGCGATAGGTCGATGAGGTCCGATGGCCCGCGGATCGTGATCGTCGGCGCCGGCGGATGGGTGTTCCCGATGGAGCTCGTCAGGGACATCCTGTCGTTCCCCGCGTTGGAGTCGTCGACCATCGTCCTGTTCGACATCGATGTCCCTTCCGCCGAGCGGACGGCGGCATCCGCCCGCGAGCTGATCGAGCTCGGTGGGCTCCAAGCTCGCGTCGAGGTTCCGACGGCGCTCCGCGATGCCCTTCGTGGCGCCGATGTCGCGATCACCGTCTTCCAGGTCGGAGGCGTGGATGCGTACGCCTCCGACATCGAGATCCCGCGTGAGTACGGGATCGATCAGACGGTCGGCGACACGCTGGGCCCGGGCGGCATCTTCCGCGGGCTCCGGACCGTTCCCGCGCTCAGCGAGGTCGCCGCGGCGATGCTCGAGATCTGTCCGGATGCGTTGCTCCTCAACTACGCGAACCCGATGTCGATCAACTGCTGGGCGACCGACCTGCTGGGCGTCCCCGTCGTCGGGCTCTGCCACAGCGTGCAGGGAACGTCCGAGCAGCTCGCGCGCGAACTGGGGGTGCCATACCAAGAGGTCACGTTCGCATGCGCCGGCGTCAACCACACGGCCTGGTTCACGGAGTTCCGCCGCGGCGGCGATGACCTGATCCCGAAGATCCGCGAGGTGATGCGAGCACGACATGTCGATCGGACGCTGCCGCTGCTTCCGCGGACCGACGACCCGTACGAGAGCATCGAGCGCGTCCGCACCGAGCTGATGATGCTGACCGGGTACTTCCACACCGAATCGAGCCACCACGCGAGCGAGTACTGGGCGTGGTTCCGCAAGACGCCGGAGCTCGTTGAGGAGTACCTGGACCGCCGATGGAACTACCTCGAGGTCTCGCGGTCCTCCGACGCGACCGAGAGCAACGCCGAGATCGTGGCGGACGCCAGAGAGAACGGGATCCGTCACGGAGGTGAGTCCGCCGCGCCGATCATCGACAGCCTCGTCACTGGCACCGAACGGGTCGTGTACGGGAACGTGCGGAACGTCGGCCTGATCGACAACCTCCCGACCGACGCCTGTGTCGAGGTCGCGTGCCGCGTCGACGCCGATGGCGTCCACCCGGTCCCGTACGGAACGTTGCCCCTCGCGTGTGCCGCGCTCAACGGGGTGCAGATCACGGTACAGCGGCTCGCGGTCGAAGCCGCCATGACGGGCGATCGTGACCTCGTCCACGCGGCGGTGGCGCTGGATCCGCTCACCGGCGCGGTCCAGACGCTCCCGAAGATCCACGAGATGGTCGACCGCATGCTCGAGGCCGAGGCGCGCTGGCTCCCGCAGTTCGCGCGGACGGACTCGCTCATCTGATCAGATCAGGGTTCGCGACCATCCGTCGTCGCCGAGCCTGGTGCCTTCGTGCTGCTTCGCCTGTCGCCCCGACACCAGTAAGAGCGCGACGACGACGAGCACTCCAAGGAGAAGAGGAACGTGGCCCCGCTCGCCCAGCCGCCGAGCACGTCGGCGTCGTAGGAGCAGTAGCCGGCGCCCCGCGTCACATATAGCGGGCAAGCCTGTTGGAGCAGAGGGACGATCAGGAGTGCTCCGAAAGGCGGGGTCGCGCCGACCCCACGAGGAAGTGCTCGCCCGTTCGACGAAGGTTCGATTCCCATCCGATCTCATCCAGCCAGCGCGTGAGAACGTCTGGCTCGTAGAACAGCTTGACGATCGTGTACTCGCAGTCCCCGATCACGCGGCGGTGGGCATGGAGCGGGCCACCAACGGAGGGCGTGTCGGCCGGCGGTGCGGCTAACGGTGTCGCGTCGTCCACGATCCAGACGAGCCCCCCGACCCGCAGCCATCGCGCCACCTTCGCCCAGAAGTCCGAGAAGCGGGACGGAGGCACGTGCGACACGAAGAAGCCTGTGACGATCAGATCGAAGCGCTCAGCCGTGTCCCAGCTGAAGAGATCCGCCTGCCGGTAGTCCACGTGGGGATCCGCGACGTGCGACCGATTGAGGTCCAACATCCGAGGGGAAGCATCGACGGCGACGAGCCGCCTCGCGCGAGGCGCGAGGAACCTCGTCCACAGCCCGGATCCACACGCGAGCTCAAGCACATCGCCGGAGGCATCGACCGAGGCGAGGTCGGCTTCCACGATCGCCGTCTCAGCGAACCACTGCTCGTTCACCCATGGCCCGCGATCGTGGGTCCCTCGCCGGAACCACAGGTCCTCATAGACGGGCGCGCGATCGTCGTAGTACTCGATCTGGGAGCGCACCAGATCTTCGTCTGAACGTCTGCCCAGGAGGAGCCGCATGGTCTTTACCATCAGGTCGGATCCCTCGCGAAGCGGCTCGGGCGCGTCCGATGTGCCGACGAAGCCGCACGACGCGTAGAAGCGCACGGCGCCGTCGTTGCCATCCGTCACGTGCAGAAGCAGTTGGTCGATGTCGAGCGCGGCGGCCCACTCCGCTACCACGGCGACCAGCTGTCGACCGATCCCCTCGCCGCGTCGCTCCGGTCGCACCCACATCGCGAAGAGCCAGCCGGTCGTTGGTCGGTCGTTTGGACGGAAACCCGTGGCCATGCCGATGAGAGGGTCGGCACCCTCGGCGACGAACGTCGCGACGTCGCCGTCCCACCCCTTGCCAGTGACCCAGCCCTGCCAGCGCGCCTCGTCGGCGTCACGCTCCTCCGCGAACGTCGACCCGAACGCGTCCGGGCTGTCGGCGAGGGCCGCGAGTCGGATCTCGCGGAGCGCCTCCCAGTCGTCGGCTCGTGCCCGCCGCACCTCCATGAGACGAGCCTATCGACACCATCACCGCGGCTTGGGCGTTACGCTCGATGCCGCCATGAAAGCGCTCGTGAAGCACGCGGACGAGGTTGGCCTCCGGCTGGAAGACGTTCCGGAGCCCACGATCGGCATCAACGACGTCCTCATCCGTGTCGAGCGAACCGGGATCTGCGGAACGGACATCCACATCTGGGATTGGAACGCCTGGGCCAAGGAGACCGTCGTCACCCCGCTCGTGATCGGACACGAGTTCGCGGGGCGGATCGTCGCGGTCGGCTCCAACGTGAACGACTTCCTGCCGGGCGACCTGGTGAGCGGCGAAGGTCACGTCGTCTGCGGGCGATGCCGGCACTGCTTGGCGGGACGACGTCACCTCTGCGCGAACGCCGAGGCCGTCGGCGTGCAACGGCCGGGAGCGTTCGCCGAGCTCATCGCGATCCCCATGTCCAACGTCTGGAAGCATGCGGACGACGTGGACCCCGAGGTCGCCGCCATCTTCGACCCGTTCGGCAACGCCGTGCACACTGCGCTTTCGACCGACGTCCTCGGCGAGGACATCCTGATCACCGGCGCGGGACCGATCGGCTGTATGGCCGCCGCCGTCGTGCGACACGCGGGCGCCCGGTTCGTCGTCGTCAGCGAGCCGAACCCCTACCGGCGCGCGCTCGCCGAGCGGATGGGAGCGACGCTGGTGATCGACCCGACCGAGCGCGATCTCCACGCCGTGCAGAAGGAGCTCGGCATGGTCGAGGGCTTCGACGTCGGGCTGGAGATGTCGGGGAACGCCGCGGCGATCCATTCGATGGTGGACAACATGGCTCATGGTGGACGCATCGCGATGCTCGGGATCCCCGACACCGAGATCGCGATCGATTGGCACCAGGTCGTGTTCAACATGCTCACGATCAAGGGGATCTACGGCCGGGAGATGTACGAGACCTGGTACCAGATGACCGTGATGCTGCAATCAGGCCTCGACGTGAAGCCCGTGATCACGCATCGGTTCCCGTGGAACGACTTCGAACGGGCATTCGCCGTCGCCGCCTCGGGTGAGAGCGGCAAGGTCCTGCTGGAGTGGGATACGGGCCAGGGCCGATGATGCGTCCGCACGCTCGTGCTCGGCGCTCGCAAC
>JALYLP010000538.1 GCA_030774195.1 Actinomycetota bacterium
GCGTCCTCGAGCCCACCAAGCGACAGGTGCTCGCCCGCCTCGAACAGCTCAAGGGCAGAGTCGAGAACGTCGGCCCGATCCTTCAGGCGATCACCGGCTTCGAGGTGTACAACACCTCGCCGCTGACCCTGAAGAAGATCCTCGCCGACCCATCCCAGGTTGCCGGCAACCTCCGGGCCTGGATCGCCGCCTTCGACGAAGAGACCCGCGATGTCATCGAGAAGTTCGACTTCGACGCTCAGATCGGGCGGCTCGACCGGGCGAAGCTCCTCTACCTCGTCCTGGCGAAGGTCACCGAGGTCGATCTCCATCCCGACGCGGTCAGCAACGTCGAGATGGGCTACCTCTACGAGGAGCTGATCCGCCGGTTCTCCGAGCTGTCGAACGAGACGGCGGGCGAACACTTCACGCCCCGCGAGGTCATCCGCCTCATGGTCGATCTCCTCTTCATCGAGGACGACGAGGCGCTGCGGACGCCTGGCATCGTGCGGACGATGCTCGACCCGGCGTGCGGCACCGGCGGGATGCTCTCGGTCGCCGCCGAGTACCTGCGCGAACTGAACCCGGGTGCGCGGCTCGAGGGCTACGGCCAGGAGCTGAACGCCGAGACCTACGCCATCTGCCGCAGCGACATGATGCTGAAGGGCCAGAAGGCGTCGAACATCCGCCTGGGCAACAGCTTCAGCGAGGATGCCTTCAAGGGCTCCACGTACGACTACCTGCTCGCCAATCCTCCGTTCGGCGTCGAATGGAAGAAGGTCCAGCGGGAGATCGAGGACGAGCACGACAAGCTCGGCTTCGGCGGTCGCTTCGGGGCCGGCTTACCCCGCATCAACGACGGCTCGTTCCTCTTCCTCCAGCACATGATCAGCAAGCTCAAGCGACCCGAGGAGGGTGGCGGGCGGCTCGCCATCGTCTTCAACGGCTCGCCCCTCTTCACCGGCGGGGCGGGCTCTGGCGAGAGCGAGATCCGGCGCTGGATCATCGAGAACGACTGGCTCGAGGGGATCGTCGCCCTCCCCGACCAGCTCTTCTACAACACCGGAATATCCACCTACTTCTGGATTGTCACGAATCGCAAGAAGCCTGAGCGCCAGGGCAAGGTCCAGCTCATCGATGCTCGCGAGCTGTTCACGAAGATGCGGAAGAGCCTCGGGAACAAGCGCAAGGAGATCAGCCCGGACCAGATCGCCGAGATCACCCGCCTCTACGGCGCCTTCGAGGAGAACGAACGGGTGAAGATCCTCCCCAACGAGGCGTTCGGGTTCCTGCGGATCACCGGCGAGCGTCCCCTCCGCCTCCGGTACGAAGTCACTGATGCGACCCTGCCAGCGGTCGAGACTTCGGCGGGCTGGACGAAGCTGACGGAATCGGAGCGTCTGGCTCTCGTCGATCGTCTCGAGACGCTCAAAGGCCTCGCGTCGACGGATCGGTCAGAGGCTGCCCGACGCCTCGGTGCGCTCCCGAAAGCCATCGACAAGGCGGCTTGGGACGCGCTCGAGGTCCACGATCGCGACGCCCCGGTCGTCACCGACCGCAAGGGACATCCAGAGCCCGACCCGGACCTGCGGGACAACGAGAACGTCCCGCTACCCGGTCCGGTGGAGAGGTACGACGAGGACCCGACCGACCGCCTCGCTTCCCCGTTGTACCGAGCCGCCGTCAACGCTTACATGGGCGCCGAGGTCCTCCCGTTCGTCGTGGACGCATGGGTGGATCACGTCAAGACGAAGGTCGGCTACGAGATCCCGCTCACCCGCCAGTTCTACCGCTATATCCCACCGCGCCCGCTTGAGGAGATCGACGCAGATATCAAGTCGCTGGAGGGGGAGATCCAGAGGCTGCTGAGCCAGGTGACCTCGTGAGCGCCCGTCGGCTGCCGACCAGACCACTTCGCGCCCTTGCAGAGGTCGCACTCGGGCGCATGCGTTCACCTGACCGCGCCGAGGGTCCGAACATGACCCCGTACCTCCGGGCCGCGAACGTGAAGGACGGATCGCTGGACCTTTCCGACGTGAAGTCGATGGACTTCAGTCCAGCCGAGCAGTCCACCTACGCGCTTAGATCAGGCGATGTTCTCGTAACTGAAGGCGCAGGGAGTCTCGCGGCGGTCGGCGCGTCAGCGGTGTGGAAGGGTGAGATCGAGGGCGTTGTCTGCTTCCAAAACACCCTCCTGCGGCTCCGTCCCCGAGGGGATACGAATGCCCGCTACCTGATGTGGTGGGTACGTCACGCATACGGGTCCGGACTTCTCGCATCGGTTGCCGAAGGCGCGAACATCTACCATCTCGGCGCTGACAATGTGCGCCTACTACCGGCCTCGATCCCGGACCCAAGCGCTCAGCGGGCCATCGCTTACTACCTCGACACGGAGACTGCCCGTATCGATCAGGTCGTCTCGGCGCGATCTCGCCAACTGGGGCTATGCGCGGAGGCGAGGCGTGCAACGTTGTGCGAGGCTCTGCCTCCCGCTGAAGGCAACGTCGCCTCACGGATAAAGCGGGTGGCGAACCTAATCGCTGGCGGTACGCCCGCGACCGAGGAGCCTTCGTACTGGGGTGGCGACGACGACACGCCGTGGGTCGCAATCTCCGACATGAGTGGTGGCGGATCAGTCGTCTCCACGCAGAAGCGCGTCACCCCCGCAGGGCAGGTTGCCGCCCGTCTTCGTGTCGGCGAGCCTGGAACGGTCCTCCTTGCTATGTACGCGAGCGTGGGCGCGACCGCACTCCTCGGCACGGCTGCCGTATGGAACCAGGCAATTCTGGGGATCACGCCGGTCAGAGACTTGGCAGAACCCCGGTTCCTGAGGTACTGGCTTGACCGCTTGGCGGACTACTGGCCGACCGTGGTGAAGAGCAACACGCAGGACAACTTGAACGCCGAGTCTGTACGCGAGGCTCCATTCCCGTCGCTCCCAGTAGTCCAGCAAGGCATCATCGCCGACAGGCTCGACGAGGCATTCGCTGCTTTGGATCGGCGCACGAGCCTGCTTACGCGCCAGATCGACCTGCTCCTCGAGCGTCGTCAGGCCCTCATAACCGCCGCCGTGACCGGCCAGCTCGACATCCCCGGAGTCGCCGCATGAAGCCCGACGAGCGCGGCTTCGAGGACGCGATCACCGCGTCGCTCGTCGAGGCCGGCGGATACCGGATCTGCAAGTGGGGCACGAAACCCGAGTGGGCGGGCGACTTCAGCCCGAAGTTGGGTCTGGACACGACGGAGCTCCTCGCTTTCATTCAGGAGACCCAACCGACAGCCTGGAAGCGGCTCCTGGAGGTACACAACGGGCCGGACGGAGTCCTCCAGCAGTTCGGCGATCGCCTTGCCAGGCAGCTCGACGAGCGTGGCTCGGTGGATGTCCTCCGTCACGGTGTCAACGATCACGGGATCGAGGTCCGTCTCGCGTTCTTCAAGCCCGCCCACGGCCTGACGCCCGAGTTGACGGTGCGGTATCTCGCCAACCGCCTGACCGTCACCCGCCAGCTCCCCTACGAAGCCGGTGCCGCGAAGACCCTCGACCTGTGCCTCTTCGTCAACGGCATCCCGGTCGCGACCGCCGAGCTGAAGAACCCGATCACCCACCAGACCGTCGAGCACGCGAAGAAGCAGTACCGGGAGGATCGTGACCCGGCGAACGTGACCCTCGGACGGCGGGCGCTCGTCCACTTCGCCGTGGACCCGAACCTCGTCGAGATGACGACCAGGCTCGAGGGGCTCGCGACACGGTTTCTTCCGTTCAACCGTGGCGACGCGGGAGGGAAGGGCAACGCCCCTGACCCGACCGGTCACCGGACCCGCTACCTGTGGGAGGAGATCTGGGCGCGTGACGCCTGGCTGGACATCCTTGGCAGGTTCATCCACATCCTCCCAGGAGAGGGTGCGAAGCACGCGGCCAAGCTCAAGGCCGGGGACACCATCTTCCCCCGTTACCACCAATGGGACGCGGTCCGTCAGCTCGAGGCGAAAGCCCGCGCCGAGGGTCCCGGACACTCGTATCTCGTCCAACACTCGGCGGGCTCGGGCAAGAGCAACACGATCGCATGGCTCGCCCATCGGCTCATGTCGCTCCACGGCATCGACGACAAACCCGTCTTCGACAAAGTCGTCGTCATCACCGACCGGGTCATCCTCGACCGCCAGCTCCAGGAGACGATCTACCAGTTCGAGCATGCGACCGGCGTCGTCGCTCGGATCGACCAGGACAGCGCCCAGCTCGCGGCGGCACTGGCGGGCGAGCAGAGCCGGATCGTCATCACGACCCTCCAGAAGTTCCCCTTTATCCTCGACAAGGTCACCGACCTCGGGCAGCGCCGCTTCGCCGTGGTCGTGGACGAGGCGCACTCCTCCCAGACCGGCGAGGCCGCCAAGGACCTCAAGGCCGCCCTCGGCGCGGCGTCCGCCGAGGCGCAACTCGAAGCTGCGGAAGGCGCGGAAGCAGCGGACGTGCCGCTCGACCCGCAGGACGCCCTGGCGGCGACCGTGGCCGCTCGGGGACGCCAGCCGAACCTCTCGTTCTTCGCCTTCACAGCCACCCCCAAGGCCCGGACGCTCGAGCTGTTCGGCCAGAAGAACCCAGACGGCAACTACGCCCCCTTCCACCTCTACTCGATGCGCCAGGCCATCGAGGAGGGCTTCATCCTCGATGTCCTCGCCAACTACGCGACCTACGCGACGTACTGGAAGGTCGGCAAGGCGGTCTCGGACGATCCCGAGTACGACACCCGCATGGCCCAGCGAGCCATCGCCCGCTTCGTTTCCCTGCATCCCCACAACCTCGCCCAGAAGGCCGAGGTCATCGTCGAGCACTTCCGTGAGCACACCCGCCACAAGATCGGCGGTCGCGGCAAGGCGATGGTGGTTACCTCGTCGCGCCTGCATGCGGTCCGCTACAAGCAGGCCATCGACGCCTACATCCACGAGAAGGGGTACGCCGACACGCGGGCGCTCGTCGCGTTCTCCGGGCGTGTCGATGACGCCGGTCTCGAGTTCACCGAGTCGGGCATGAACGGCTTCCCCGAGAGCCAGACGGCGGTCCGCTTCAACGAGCCCGCCTACGGCGTCCTCATCGTCGCCGAGAAGTTCCAGACCGGGTATGACCAGCCGCTCCTCCACACGATGTTCGTGGACAAGACGCTCGTCGGGCTCGCCGCCGTCCAGACCCTCTCACGCCTCAACCGGAAGATCCCCGAGAAGATCGACACCTTCGTCCTCGACTTCCGCAACGAGGCCGACCAGATCACCGAGGCGTTCAAGCCCTGGTATGAGGCAACGGTCGCCGTCCCGACCGACCCGAACCTCCTCTACGACCTGGCGGACAAGCTTCTCGCGCTCCAGGTCCTCGACGACGCGGAGGCGCGAGGGGTCGCGGCGATCATCGCGGATCGGACGCGCAAGGTCGGCGATCACGGCCTGGTTCACGCCTTGTTGGCCCCGGCCGTCGAGCGGTTCAAGGCGAAGTCACCTGGCGAGCAGCTCGAGGTCCGTGATGCGCTCGACCAGTACGTCCGGGCCTACTCGTTCCTCTCCCAGGTCGTGGACTTCGGCGATGTGGCGCTCGAGGCGCTCTACCTCGCGAGCCGAGCCCTGATCGCCATCCTCCCGGCGGACGCCGGAGGTCGCCTCGACCTTGGCTCGGACGTCGAGCTGACCCACCTGCGCCTCGAAAAGACGAGCGAGACGCAGCCGATCACGCCAGACCACGGCATCGGGGAGCTGACCTCCATCTACTCCGGCAAGGGCAAAGAGGCGGAAGAGGAGAAGGAGCATCTGTCGAAGATCATCGAGGTGCTCAATGAGCGTTTCGGCCTCCAGCTCGGGACCGCCGATCAGCTCTTCTTCGATCAACTCGAGGCGACCTGGATGGGCGACCACCATCTCCTCGATCAGGCGCGGGCCAACCCGATCGAGAACTTCCGGCTCGTCTTCAACGACGTCTTCATCAAGAGCATCGTCGGGCGCATGGACGACAACGAGGACATCTTCAAGAAGATCCTCGACGAGCCGGCGTTTCAGGCTGCCGTCATGGACCACTATCTGCGGCGAGTGTTCGATCACGCGCGCACGGAGCACGTGGGGAGTCCGTGAGGGCCGGGCACGATGGAAGCATAGTGACGATTTAGTAGGACCTCACCGGGTGGACGGTCGCGCGTCGGCGCCTCTCAGACGGCCACGGCATTACTCCTAGCGGCGTCGACCTCGACACGCCGCACAGCTTGCCTACCCTGGAGGCGTCTGGTGGGTGCGCGGCGTGCCCGTGCGCTGACTCGGCGAGCGGATCGGGCACCTGATTCGGCCGAGAGCAGCTGTGCCCGGCGCACTGTCGCCGACTTGCTGTCCGGCGAACCTGCCGGACAACCGCGCTCGGATCTCGGGCTAGCCTAGGCGCGTCACGCTGGCATCGAGACTCCAAGTTCGACGCGGTCGCCCCGCTGCACCCTGCCGCCACGGATCACGTTCGCGTAGACGCCGACGTGCACGTTGTTGTGCTGGGCCGCCGCTCGCAAGATTCCGGGATCCTTCGGCAGGTCCGCCTGGGGGAGAGTGGTCATGACGCAGCGCGGGCAGCCGCCGGTGATCTGCACCCGAACATCGGCCCCGATGCCCAGCCTCTTCCCGATCCACTCGTTCTCCGCAAACCCGTCCGCCGGGCTGGGGTCGATGATGATGTTCGGGCGGAAGCGCCGCGGCTCAAAGCGTCCCTGGGGGTAGAGCTCGCGGAGCCGGTTGAGGGTGGCCGTCGTCAGGATGTGGAGGACCGACAGGTCGAAGAAGGTTCCCTGGGGCATCGCCTCATCGGTGACGAGGTCGTTGTGGGCCAGCCCCTCGATGTTCGGCCAGTACTCCTCAAGCTCGGGGTCGCTCAGTGTTGCGGCCGTCAACGTCACTTCTCGGCCCAGCTCCGCCGACAGTCGGCGATTGATGTCAGGCTGGTCGCTGGTGAGCATGCTGCCGTCAGGCAGCGTGATGCGGACTGGCGGGATCGCGTTGTTGCTGTTCGGTGGCTCCACGAAGCTGGCACGATGGTCGAACAGTTTCGGCCACTTACGTGGGTTCTTCGCGCTCGCCACCTTGCCGGTCTCGGCGTCCAGGAGTGCATAGGCCCGGTCGCCATGGACGCCGCGCTCGGTCAGATCCGCCGCGTTCAATTCCTCGCCCATCATCGACTTGACCGGGTAACGCCAAAG
>JALYLP010000539.1 GCA_030774195.1 Actinomycetota bacterium
GTCGTGGCTCGGCCCCGACGGATCGGGTCAGCGTCGACAGACGCACGACGGACAGACCTCTGTGGAGCGGTACGCACCGGGAGAGCTCAGCTGGGACGACTACTCCAACCTGCCCACCGACCCCGCAAAGCTGATGGACGTGATCAGGTCCGGCGCGCTCGGAGGCGGCAACCACTCGTCGGACGCCGTCTGCTTCCAGATCATCGGAGAGACGCTGATGCAGGGGTATGCGCCGCCGGAGTTGCGGTCCGCCCTCTACCAGGCGGCGGCCGACCTGCCGGGGGTGGAGCTGACAGGAAACGCGGCTGACCACACCGGTCGTCCCGGAGTCGAGGTCTCGTACACCCACCAGAGCCTTCGGGAAGGGCTCGTCTTCGATCCCTCCACCTCCCAGGTCCTTGAGAGCAACGAGGCGTACGTCGGCCCTCAGCCCGTGATCGATTCGATCCAGGGTGCGATCCCGGGTCCCAATCCCGGAGAGCAGACGGTCGGCTACACCGTCTACGACGAGTGGGGCGTGGTCGACGCGATCGGCGAGCGCCCCTGTACCCATCGAACCGAAGCTGATCCCTGACGGCGGCGCGTCCTGTCGCTCGGGGTTCAGCTCTTTCCCAGGCGCTCCACGAGTCTCGCGGCGTAGTAGTCCTCCCAGCGCCGAGCCGGCTGCTCGCTCGTATACTCCTTGTCGAGGGAGACCAGCTGGTGGGTGAGCTCGCTCCGAACCGGAGCACCTCCGAGGAGCTTTGGGAGCTCCGAGAGGTTGACCAACCAGTCCGAGTACCACGTCGCCCAGTCGTCGTCGGCACCGTCCACGATCGCGAAGACGACGTGGTGCGTCTCACCGGCCGTATGGAGGAGCTTGGCCACCTTGCTCGTCGTCTCGTCCACGGTGTCTCCTTCCGCTACGTCTCGGCGCTCGCCATCTCGGACCCGGGACGCTCGTCGAGGTGATACGGCACGCTCGCGACGACGACCCCCGGCTCCAACAGCAGCAGCCGCTTGATGTAGGCGTCGAAGGAGAAGACGGGGAGCGTCAGCACCTTGGGGAGGAGCTGGTGTTCCGCCTTGGAGCTCGCGATCGCATGGCCGAGCACGAGTCGTTTCGCGACCTCTCCGATTCCGATGCGGGGCGTCGTCTCCACGGCGCGGATGGTACTCCCGCTCAGTGCGCCCCTGCTGCTCACTCGGCGGAGTCGCGTAGTCTATCCTTCCTCAAACGCTCATCCGGGAGTCGCGGTTTGCGTGAGTCGCCCGGGGCGGATGAGACTCCTGGTAGGAGGAGGTGAGAGTCGATGCCCACGGTGCAGGGAGTCTCGAAGAAGGATGCGAACTACCGCCCGGCGGAGAAGCCGACGATCCGCTGCGGCAAGTGCACGTACATGTGGCCCAAGCTCTCGATCGGCGGATGCCGGTACGTGCGGGGGGTCATCCACCCGGACGACGTGTGCGATTTGTTCGCTCCGCAAGGTCGGCAAGAGAGCTGACGCCGGGCTCTGCCAGCCTGCACCTCTCAGGTGCTCGCGGGCTCCGTCACGCGTTGCCGCTTGATCTCGTCGACGACGTCGCCGATCACTTGCTTGGCGTCCCCGAACAGCATCTGCGTCTTGTCGAGGTAGAAGAGATCGTTGTCGATACCGGCGAACCCCGAACTCATCGAGCGCTTGACCACGACCACCGAGCGAGCCTGGTCGACGTTCAGGATGGGCATCCCGGAGATCGGGCTCGACGGATCGGTACGGGCTGCCGGGTTGACGACGTCGTTCGCGCCCACGACCAGCACCACATCGGCCTGGGAGAACTCCTCGTTGATCTGATCGAGGTCGCGGAGCTGGTCGTAGGGCACATCCGCCTCGGCGAGCAGGACGTTCATGTGCCCGGGCATCCGGCCGGCGACGGGATGGATCGCGAACCGGACGTCCACTCCTTGCCGAAGCAAGACGTCGGAGAGCTCCCGCACCTTGTGTTGCGCCTGCGCGGCAGCCATCCCGTATCCGGGAACGATGATCACCGAACCGGCCGAGCCGAGGAGCAATGCGGTCTCGTCCGCGTCGACGCGCCGCACGGGTCTTGCTTCCGCCCCCCTCGTGGAGGAAACCTCCGCTCCGAATCCGCCGAAGATGATGTTGCGGAAGGAGCGGTTCATCGCCCGGCACATGATCAGCGAAAGGATCAGGCCGGAGGATCCGTCGAGCGCCCCGGCGATGATCAGGAGCTCGTTCCCGAGCACGAATCCCATCGCCGCCGCGGAGAGGCCCGCGTACGAGTTGAGCAGCGAGATCACGGTCGGCATGTCCGCGCCGCCGATCCGTGAGACGAACAGCAGGCCGGCGACGCAGGAAACGGCGATCAGGAGCGGGAACGCGATCGCGCGTCCCGGATCGAGGACCAGCGCCACCACCAGCCCCGCCCCGAGAGCAAGGACGCAGATGTTGAACGCGTTCTGACCGCGATAGATCCAGGGCCGATCCCGGACGAGGCCCTGGAGCTTTCCGAACGCGACGAGGCTCCCGGTGAACGTCAGGAACCCGAGGAGGACCTCGATGCCGATCGCCGCCATCTGGAACTTTCCGATGTGCGGTCGTTCCAGGTAGTACTCGGCGGTGCCGACGAGACCGGCGGCGAGCGCCCCGAAGGCGTGCGAGAGCGCCGTCCGCTGGGGAACAGCCGTCATCGGAACGAAAAGACCGAGCGGCACCGCCACCAATGTTCCGAGGAACGCCGCCATCAGGATCCACTGGAACTCGACGATCTCAGCCTTGAGGAGGGTCGCGACGATCGCGAGGACCATCCCGAGCTCACCGACCCGGACGCCTCGCCTCGCGGTCGTCGGATGGGACATCCATTTCAAGGCGAAGATGAAGCACACGCCGGACACCAGGTAGGTGAGGGTGATCGCGGTCTCGTTCATGTCGGTCCGCCTCGGGTCGCCGGTGGCTCCCGGCGGCGGAACATCTTCAGCATCCGGTCCGTAAGGATGAATCCGCTGACGGCATTCGTCGTGGACGCGAAGACGGCGACGGATCCTAGGACCGTCGCGAGGGTGCTGCGGCCGGATCCGGCGAGGATCAGGGATCCGACCAGCGAGATCGCGGAGATCGCATTGGTGAGCGACATCAGGGGGGTGTGCAGGAGGCCGGGAACCCGCGTGATCACCTGGAACCCGACGAACGAGGCGAGCACGAAGATGTACAGAAGGACCTCAAGCCGATCGTGTATCGTCCTCACCGCCCTCCTCATCGGTCAACCGCTCGAGAACTCGCGCGTTTACGACCTGGCCGCCTCGCGCGACGAGCGTCGCTCCCACGATGTCGTCGCTCGGATGCTGATCGCCGTCGTCACGTTCCATCACGTGGAGGAGGAACGCCGTCACGTGTCTCGCGTACATCTGGCTCGCCTGACGCGGCACGGTGGCGGGGAGGTTCGTCGGCCCGAGGATCGTCACGCCGTTGGATGTCACGACGATCTCGTCGGCGCGGGTGAGCGCGCAGTTGCCACCTCGTTCGGCGGCGCAATCCACGATCACGGTTCCCGATGCCATCGCCATGACCGCCTCCTCGGTGACGAGGACCGGCGACGGCCTCCCTGGGATCAGCGCTGTGGTCACGACCACGTCCATGGCCGCGATGACATCCCGCAGGAGGTTCTGCTGCCGGGCGTAGAACTCCGCCCCCAGCTGCTTCGCGTAGCCGCCGGTGTCTTCGGCGTCCTCGGCCCCGACGTCGAGGCTCACGGCCCGAGCGCCGACGCTCTCGATCTCCTCCTGCCCGGCTGGGCGGACGTCGTAAGCCTGTACTACGGCGCCGAGTCGTTTGGCGGTAGCAATGGCGGTGAGTCCGGCCACTCCTGCTCCGATGACGAACACCTGCGCGGCGGGGAGAGTCCCGGCGGCCGTGGTAAGGAGCGGGAACATCTTCGGCAGACGCTCCGCGGCCAGCACCACGGCCTTGTAGCCCGTGATCGTGGCGTTCGAGGAGAGCGCGTCCATCAACTGCGCTCGGGCCGTGCGCGGCAGCAGATCGAGGGCGAAGAGATCGACCGAGCGCTCTGCGACCGGACGGAGCCACTCAGGCCCAGCAAGCACATCTGTGAGGCCGACTACGGTTTGTCCCGGTCGAAGGCGCTCGAGCGCGTCCTCCGCACCCCGCCCGACATGTACCTGGAGGAGGACATCGGCATCGAGTACCTCCTCGCGCGTGCCGATGGTCGCGCCGTGCTCGCGGTACGCGTCGTCCGGGAAGCCGGCGCTGGAACCGGCCCCGGACTCGACGATCGTGGCGAGTCCCGCCTCGCGAAGACGGGGCAGTGTGCCGGGGACCAAAGCCACGCGTGTTTCGTTGGAGCCCTCCTTGGGCACTCCAACCGAACGGTCCGCGCTTCGCATGGTCGTCACCGTGCCAGCAAGGGGTCAGCCGTCACCGGCACGTGACACGGGAGGGGGTCGCTCGGGCACGGGGCGGCACGGTAGCACGACTCGGGCGACCTGGGATCGGAGACCCTTCTGACGCCGGCTTTGCCCACCGCGATACTCCGGGTCATGTCTGAGCCTGCGACGCCCGACCTCTCGCTCGTCGGGACACTCGTGCAGGAAGGAGAACGGATCGGTGACGGTCGAGGACACGAGGTTCGCCGGATCATGGCTCATTCCGCGGCTCGCGACTCTGCCGTCGGGCAAGGGGAGCTCCAGTGCAGCTCCGGTCATCAGGCGAGCTCGATACTGAGGCTCTGCCGCCCCCATGGTTGCAATCCGTTTGCAAGATGGCGGGTCTTCGCAGCGCAGAAA
>JALYLP010000540.1 GCA_030774195.1 Actinomycetota bacterium
CCTGATCTCGACGATCTTGGCCTTGCCGTGCTGGGTGTCGGTGATGATGCCGGCCTGGGAACCGGTGTAGCTGGCGGCCCGGCAGCCGCGCGCGTTGAGGGCGATGCCGAGCAGCGACATGGCGATCCGCTCGCCCGCCGTGAGCAACATGTCCATCTCGCGCGGGTCGGGGACGTCGGCGATCTGCAGCGCCATCGCCGTGAGGTCGTCGGTGGTGTCCCCCATCGCCGAGACGACCACGATGACGTCGTCGCCTCCCTCTCGGGCGCGCACGACCCGGTCGGCAACGGCCTGGATCCGCTCGACGGTTCCCACGGACGTGCCACCGAACTTCATCACGACGATGGGCACGCTCCGGCCGCTCCCTGGGTCTCGGAGGTTCCGAGTCTAGCGACCGCTCCCTTGCGGGTCCGCTAACCCCACGAGCGAGCCAGCCATCCGCCGCCGGACCATTCCTTGCCGCTCCAAGACAGGCCGCTCCAGGAGTTCCCGGACCACGACAGGCCGCTCCAAGAGAGCCCCGACCACGACAGGCCGCTCCACGAGATCCCGCTCCAGGAGTTGCCCGACCACGAGTTCCCCGACCACGACTTCCCGTTCCAGACGCCGCCCGACCACGACTTGCCCTGGGCTTCCAGGACGGCCATCGCCGCCGGGTCGAACGGAGAGCCCATGATGTCCTGCTCACCCGTGAGGGGCACGCCGTCCATCGAGAGGTGATCCGATCCACGCGCGAGCTCGAGTGACCCGGTCCCGGTGGAAGCCACCCACCGTTGCGAGGCGACCGGCAGCGGCGCCGTCAGCGCGGGCGCGAGCTGGAGCTCGCCTCCGCCGACCGCCTGCGCCTTGCCGACGATCGGGTAGCCGGTGCCGGACAGCAGCGCCTTGACCTGATCCGGCGTCGCGTCCGGGTACTTCTGGAGGACGAGCGCCGCGGCGCCCGAGACGATGGCCGCGGATTGGGAGGTCCCGCTGCCGCGGAAGTAGCGGGTGTCGATCAGACCTTCGGGATGGTTGATGTCGATATAGGAGTTGGGCACCCGCAAGCCTTGGAGGTGGGCCCCGGGCGCGACCAGGTCGACCCCACGCGTCGCCGTGCGCGAGGTCCAGGGTGAGAACGTCGAAACGGTGTCATCGACGAGCGTGTCGGTCCCGTTCGAGTCCGAAGAGCCGACGGCCAGGACGTACGGGTCGGCGGCGGGGTCCGCCAGCGCCGGCGCGTTGCTGAGGTGGCTCTGGAATCCGTAATTGCCCCCGGCCGCGACCACGACGATGCCTTGTTTCCATGCCACCTCGGCGGCGTACGCGAGGGGGTCCACCGTGTAGGACTGCAAGGTGTTGGTCCCGTACGAGAGGTTCAGCACGCGGATGTTCACGCCGGGGTCGTGCGCATGCTGCACGACCCAGTCGATCGCCGCGATCACCTGGGACACATCGGTCCCGCCGTCCGCCGTTCCGACCTTCAAGCTGACGATCTGTGCGTCAGGAGCCATCCCGCGGTACGCGGTGGGAGAGGCTTGGTCGAATGGCGCCGTCAGGGTCGAGTCGTGTCCGGCGATCAACCCGGCCATGAACGTTCCGTGGCCGTTCGTGTCGAGGTTCGTCAGGTTCGCCGACTGTGATTCGAGCGAGAGGTCCGGCCCGTAGAGCACCTTGCTTGCCGCGTCCAATCCCGTAACCGGAGCGACCCCGGTATCGATCACCGCGACGTCCACGCCGGCCCCCGTGTATCCGGCGCGCCACCAGGCCGTCGCACCCGAATATCGCGTGGTCGAGGCCATCGAGTTGCCGTCCGTGCCGGGGTCATAGGACGCGCTCTCCGGCGCGAGCGCCACGTCCGGCGAGACCGAGACCACCGACGGATCCGCCCCGATCGCGTCGGCCACCCAGCGAGGAAGGGTGGCCGAGAACCCGTTGATGATGGGCAGGTCGGCGGTGATGGAGCCGCCTTCGGTTGCCACCAAGCTCTCGATCCGTCCTTGCGCGCCCGAGATGGTGCGGACGATGACCGAGACGTCCGGGGCGCCGCTCGACGTCCGCGTGCCGGCCGGGGTGAGGACCAACGCGGCCACGAAGATCGTCAGGATGGCCCCGGCGAGCGAACGCAGAGACGTCCGCGATGTGGCCGCGGCGGCCATCGAACGATCGGTCCGTGGGTTCAGGGTGGAACTCCTCTCCGGCTTCGTCTTGCCGAGCTCCGCGCCGCTTCGTCGAACCAGCAGCGGGGTCGCTTGGATGACCTACCGAATATGACGCGCGACAGCCGACAGCGCACCGGCCGGATGTCGGTGATCTGGCTGGTGCCCGGGTGATGACAGCGGAAAAGCCGGCCTACCGACCGACTAGGTCCTTCGGCCTCGTCGATGCGACTCAAGCCAACCCCGTCTCCGCCGACATTGGGTGAAGCAACATCGGGTGAAGACTGACCGACGTTGGGTGCTGAGTCATGAGCGAGTTCATGGAGCTTCCCGGGCGTGCACGAGCATGGATCGTTGCCGTCTGGATCGCGGCGCTCGTCCTCGTGGCGGTTCAGGTGCCCGACCTATCGACGTGGAAGACCGAAGATGTCGCGGCCTGGTTCGCCCTGAGCGCCATCGCCGCGATCCTCGAGCAGTTCACGGTGCGGATGTCCCACGGACCCGAGGCGGAGAACTACTCACTCACCGACGCTCTCTGGGTTCCCACGTTGATCTTCGCGAGGTCGGGGGTGCTCACGCTCGCCGTACTCTTCGGCATCGCTGCGGGACAGCTCCTCCGGGGCTGGCGTTGGTACAAGGTCACCTACAATGTCGCGCAGTTCGTCGTCTCCATCACCGTCGCCGAGGTCGTCTTCAGCTTCTTCCACGTGTCCTCCACGCTCAGCCTGATGGTCTGGCTCGCGGCCTCGATCGCGATGCTCTCGTACTTCGCCCTGAACGAATTGTTCATCTCGTTCGTCATCTCCCTCATCGATGGCGAGTCCCTGCCGACGCTGCTGGTACTTCCGGACGGTCTCAACCTGTTGCATGCCGCCGGGAACCTCACGATCGGCTTGCTCGCCGCGTTGGTCTGGAGCACGGGTCCGGTCGGGATCCCGCTGCTGATCGCGCCGATGGTCCTCGTATTCCTGGCGTATCGCGGCTGGCTGCACGCCGAACGTGAGGAGGAGCAGGCGAAGGAGCGTGAGCGGATGCGAACGCTCTACGAGGCCGGCCGGGAGCTGTCCGGTCCGATCGATGTCGGCTACGACTACAAGCCGTTCCTCGTGCTCGTCCGGAGGATGCTCGATGCCGCTGCGGTCGAGCTGGTCCTGCTCAACGACGGCGCCCGTATCTACAACTCCGAGGTCGGGCTGATGGTGAACCTGCCGCCCGAGGATCATCCGCCCGCGGCGGAAGAGCTCGTCAGCACCCGGCCGGGACTCACGACCTTCATGGCATCGATCGGCGATGCGCCCACCGTCTCGGCGATCCTCGCGGTGCACCGGGCAGGCGCGCTCTCCTTGGCGGAAGGCTCGTTGGTCGAGGCGCTCGCTTCGCAGTTGAAGGTCCGCAACGAGAACGAGCGTCTGTTCCACGAGACGTTGGAACAGCGGAGCCACCTCTCCGACGTGATCGGGAACACGTCGGATGGGATCCTCGTGGTGTCGGCGGACGGCCTCATCGTTTCGTGGAACCCCGCTATGGAGCACATCACCGGCATCCCCCGAGCCGGGGCCACGGGCCTCGGGTGCGATGAGGTCCTCGGACTCCATCTCGAAGACGACGGACCCGACGGGCGCATCTTCGTTCCGCTCCGCTTCGACGAAGCAGGCTCCCACGACGTGCTCCTGACGCGGACCGATGGGTCGGAGCGGTGGATCCGATACACCAGCAACCCGATGCCGACTCGCGAGGGCGGAGCGAAGTCGTTCGTGATCGTCGCGCGAGACGTGACCTCCGAGCTGGAAACCGAGCAGCTGAAGAGCGACTTCGTGGCGACCGTCTCCCACGAACTGCGCTCCCCGCTCACGCCGCTCAAGGGCTTCGTCAGAGCGCTCCGCGACGGGCTGATCGAGGAGACCCCGGAGGCCCGTCACGAGTACTACGAGATCATGTGGCGGGCCGTCGAACGGCTGGAGCGGCTGATCAACGATCTCCTCGATGTGTCCCGCGTCGAGGCGGGGAAGCTGGAACTCGAGTCGAAGCTGTTCAACGCCACGGAACTGCTCGACGGGTGCATCCGTCACATCCGGAGCGAGTTCCCCGACCGCGTCGTCGACTTCGTCCATCCCGAAGATGCCGTCTCCGCTTTGGCGGATCCCTTCCGGGTCGACCAGGTCGTCACGAACCTCCTCTCGAACGCGTTCAAGTACTCCACGACCGGATCTACGGTGCAGCTTTCCCTCACGTTGGATGGGAGCCGGGCGATCATCGCGGTCCACAATGAGGGCGAGGGGATCGCGCCGGCAGATCAGCCGCACGTCTTCGATCGCTTCTTCCGGACCCGTACCGGCTTGCAACGCGAGGTCGGGGGCGCGGGACTCGGGCTCTTCATCTGCAGGAGGCTCGTCGAGGCGATGGGCAGCCAGATCGAGCTCGACTCCGTCTCGGGAGAAGGGTGCACGTTCACGTTCTGGCTTCCGAGCGTGGCGGCACAGGTGGACGGGACGCGCGTCGCACGGCGACCGATCGAAACCCTGACCTGATCTCCGGCAGCCTCATGCTCGTTTCGGCATCCTGGCTACGATCATCGTCGGACTCGGCTACCTGCTCCCGCTCGCGGTGATCGCCGGGCTGGTCTACGGGGTGATCACGCTGGTTCGGCGTCGCGGTCGCGCAACCAGCTGAGGGCGTGCCGACGCTCAGCGCTGATCGACGCGAGGGTGACGTCCTCGCCCGCCCTGCCTTCCGTGGCCGCGAGCCACGCGTCGGCCTCGTGCCACGCCGCTTCCAGCTCCGCATCATCTCGCAGCCGTCCGCTCGCGCGGAAGGACGACTCGTTGCCGTAGGACTGGATCCGATGGTTCAAGACCTCGACCTCGAACTCCTCGTCGATCGGAGGCAGGGCGGCAACGTGCCCGAGCGCCCACGACAGGACCCCGAGGGACTCCTTCCGCCAGAGTCCGTCGGCGATGGCTTCGTGCGGCCAGGAGCCGCTCGCACCGTCGAAGAGGGTCCGTTCGATCGGGGTGAGCGCTCCGTCCAACGATTCCCGACGTAGCCACCCGACGGTCTCGACCTTCGCGCGTTCGGCCTGTGCCAGCCTCCGAGGCTCGGGCCCCTCCTCCAGCACGGCTTCGATCGAGGCGCGACGGATCAACGCGTAGAGCACCAGCGTCCGGTCGCTCACGTCGGCGACGGTCGGTCGATCGCTCACGGGGCCGGTTCCGGCAGCCCGAACGCACGTCGGAGGAAGTCCAGCTCCACCAGATCCTCCGCCACCGAGAGCTCCTCCATCCCGCCCATGTGCGAGGAGTTCGGCAGCAGGACCAGGTCGTGGTGGTATCCGTTGGCCAGGAGCGCGGCCGACAGCTGGAGCGTGTTCGCCACGAAGACGTTGTCGTCCGCGAGGCCGTGCATCAGCAGGAGCGACCGATGGGGCGTGGCCGTGGGGACGTACGTGACGAGCGAGCTTCGATCGTAGGGTTCGTCGTCGACGGTCGGATCGCCGAGGTAGCGCTCGGTGTACGCCGTGTCGTACAGGCGCTGATCCGCGACCGGCGCCCCGGCGATCGCCGCGTGGAACACGTCGGGTCGCTTGAGGACCGCGAACCCGGCCAGCTCACCGCCGAACGACCAGCCGCGGATCGCCACACGGGTGAGGTCGAGGAAGGGCCAGCGTTCGGCCGCGGCGTGGAGCCCTGCGATCTGGTCGTCCAAGGTGACCGAGAAGTCGCGGTGGACGGCCTTCTCCCACGCCACGCCACCGGGGGTTCCACGGCCGTCGATCGTGAGCACCGCGATGCCGAGCCGATCCGCGAACCATTGCTCCATCCGATACATGCCCCGCCAGTGGAGCACCCGCCGGAAGCCGGGCCCGCCGTACGGGCTGAGCAGGATGGGCAGGTGTCCATCCGGCTCGCGCCCGTGGGGCAGGAGCAGCGCAGCACGGAGTCGATCGGGTCCGAGCTCGACGTACGTCGGCATCGGGTCGATGAGAGATGGCTCCGACACGTCGGCAAGCTCGATCTGGCTGCCGTCCGAGCGCACGACGGATACGGATGGCGGGACGCGGTCGGGGGCGCGGGTGACGCGCACCAGGGTCGGCCCCCCAACGACGGCGGCATGGATCCCGGGTCCCCAGCTCATCCGCTCCGGCTCGGCCCCCGGAGCGACACGGAAGACATGCTCCTCGATCGGGTCGTCGAACGCGTGGAACCACACGAACCCGTCGGCGGTCGTGATCACGCTCCTGACCTGGAGACCCGGTGGCGTCGCTACCTCGTCGCCGATCCGGAGACGATGCGTGTCGTCGGCGTCGACGACGGAGACCAACGAGCCATCCAGCCACGCGGGCGATCCATCGACCAGGTCGAGCCAGCGTTCGTCGCGAAGCTCCTGCACGACGCGCGTGGTGCCGTCGTCGTCTGCCGCGAGGATCTGGGCCGTCCGCTGATCGCGCGAGAGGACCTCCAACGTGAGCGGCTCGCCCTGTCCCCATGAGACGCGAGCGAGGTACTCGAACGCCTCGCGGTCCCACATGACCTCGATCCGTTCGACCGTCGCGACATCGATCACGTGCAGGGTCACGATCGCGTTGGGCGTCCCGGCCTTCGGATAACGGATCCGGCGCGGTTCGGCCGCCGGA
>JALYLP010000541.1 GCA_030774195.1 Actinomycetota bacterium
CGGCGTCTTCGACGCCGAACAGGCGTTCCTCCTTCTCGTGCCGGTCGGGGAAGCCGTCTCAGGAACCCTTGTCGCGTACGACGATTCCGGCAGCGAGCTCCAGCGGGAGCCGGTGGCGAACTAGACAAGTGGGATGCAACACAAGTCCTGGCTAACTGAGCCAGAGGCCTTGGTTCGGAACCCCCTCGTGAGTGGATGTGCCATTGTCCCCATGGGGTCTTCGTCGAGGCTAGGGCAACAGCCAATCCCCGGTGCGAACGCCAATGGCGTCGGGCATAGTGGGAAGCGCTTCCAGACGTTCCGACGCGAATATTTCGCGAATGAGCGCCTCCGGCCCGCCGACGTTGGTGGAGAGGTCGGCCTCCCCCGGAGACGGCTGCGAGGAGGCCTCGCGGTCGGAGCTGCCGTCCTGATCGGCCAACGCGCCCCTCGAGACCGCGTCTGGCCAGGAGCCGAAGGGCGGAGGGCGAGCGGTCGAGCGAACTGCTTTCATGTGTCGTCCGTGAGATCCCCGGGCTCACGGACCCTGAGGAGCGGGCGTAGGTCGGATCAGCCCGAGCCGTCGGCATCCCTGGAGGGACCGGTAACGCTCGAAGCCGCTCCGTCACTCACCTAGTGTGAACGACCATCGAGCGCGTGGAGCTTGAAGATGTGTTCCGGGCCCATCAGCAGGCCGTGTTCGCCTACTTCTACCGGGTCGTCGGCGACCGACAGAACGCCGAAGAGCTCACGCAGGAGACCTTCGTGCGAGCCTGCGGCGCGGCGCTCCGGTTTCGCGGCGATTCGAAGATCTCGACCTGGTTGTTCGGCATCGCCCGGCGAGTGCTGCTCGAGGCCGGTCGTGCGGGCCTGTTCGAGCGTCGCTCCGAGCTCCCCGAGCGAGCGGCCGAGCCGAGCGGGGACCCGGACGATCGCATCGACCTCGAGAGGGCGCTCGCATCGCTCGGCGTCGGGGACCGGGAGGCCCTCGTGATGGTGGACGTCTTGGGGTTCGAACCGATCGAAGTCGCGACCATGGTCGGCGTCTCACCAGACACGTTCCGGGTCCGGCTGCACCGTGCGCGCGGCCGACTGCGCGAGGCGTACGAGCGATGAGCGAGCAACCACCTCTGGACCTGCACTCGCTCGCCGACATCGACTCACCCGAGGTCGTGCGCGAGGCCCTCCGCAGGTTCCGCCGGAGGATCGTCACGCGGTACGTGTGGTTCGTGCTCGCGGCGGTGGTCGCCCTGATCGCCATCTGGTGGGGCCAGGTCCCCACGACGCTCGCCGAACGCGTGGACCGGGCATCACGGTCTATCGAGGCGCATCCCGTGTGGCGCGCGCACGGCGCGACGGTCGCCCTCGACCGGGTCGCCGATCTCGGAGACGGACGTCTCGGGTTCCATTTCGTCGTGATCGGAGCGGGGATCCAGCTGCAGATGTCCGACCAGATCGCAGCGGAATACGGCTGGACATGGGATTGGTACATCGAGATCGAACGTCCGGCGCACGGATACCCGACGCTGATGATTTCCGGTGGGGGGTCAGGATCGTCGATCTGGCTCGGGCCCGGCTCCGGCGTTCCCCGAGCGGTCTGGAGCTTGTGATGAATGGATGGAAGGACCTCGATCGGATCGACCGGATGACGCTTCGCACGTGGCGGGCGGCCAACCTCCTCGGTTGGTGGTTCGTCGGGGCCGCGATCTACGACGTCGGGGCGATCGTGTTGGCAAGGAGGCTCGACTACAGGCTCGGCACGGCCGCGGACTGGCAGGCCCTGGTGGCGCGGACGCTGCCGTTCATCTTCGCTGCGACGACGGCCGGGTGGGTCGTCGGCCGTCACGTCTACCGGGCGCCGAGGATCGTCGCGGCGGCAACCATCCTGCTTCCCGGTGGACTCTTTCTTTTCCGCTCCCTGGTCCTGATCCGCCTCGAGCCCGCCACGCCGATCGAAGTGGCGCTGCTCCTGCTGTATTGGGCTTTTCCAGTCGCCCTGGCGGTCGTCGCGGCTCGGCTCGCATGGCGGCGCCGTCCCTCTGCCCTGCGAGCGGTGGGGGAGACCCGGTAGCCTCGCGGCGCTTCCTCGACCGCCCGGTCTACCAGCTCGCCTCGTTGTCGATCCGCCGGAGGTGGTGCCGCTTTCCGCCGGAAGAGACATCGTTACGAAGGAGTTCGGGGAGTGTGTCGCGGATCAGGCGGAGCCGGCG
>JALYLP010000542.1 GCA_030774195.1 Actinomycetota bacterium
ACCACCGCCGGCGGCGTCAACGAGGTCTCGGACGGCTCACCCCGATCGAGTTCGAGACCATCTACGAGGCCGCGGATGCAGCGTGAAAGTTCACAGCCCGCGAGTCAACCGAACCTGCACCAGTCCCTTTCTAGATCGACCGTCTCCCGCTCCGCCGAGACCTGCTAACGGTTTTCAAGACCGCCGCCTTCGTCCGCTCGGCCACCCTCCCAGGTTGGAGCCTACCCGCACCCGGGTCATGTTGGCCGGTATAGGGTCGGTAGAGGAAAGCCATGAGCGTCATCTCGTACCGTCCCGATCCGGCGGAATTCCCGCCGAGCTTCGGCGGCGTGTCGCCCGCGCTGAAGGTTGCGGACTGAATCAGGAGATGGGCTTGCGTCATACGATCACTCAGAGGCCCTCTTACGTTGCCGCAGTGGGGCTGGCGGTGGGTGCGGTGGCTACCTCCCTCGAATTGGCGGCGCTTCCGCTATATCGGACGTCCTCGGGAGGATGGGGCCCCTATCTGACAAGCGGACCGGCTCGGTTCGTCGTCACTGAGGTAATCGCAATTGCCATTCGCCCGCTAGTTGGGCTCGTCGGGATTACCCTCGTCCTGCTTGGTGTACATAGAGTGGGTGCTGGGGTTCTGTTGGCTCTTGGCGTTGATCATGCACTCGACCAGATTGGCAATCTCTTCTATCCCGGGCAGCAAGAATGGCACACAATCACACTTGAGACCCTAAACGTGGCTATATGGGCGGCCTTGATCCTTGCCACCCTTCTGCTATTGAGGCAACACCCGGAAGTAGATCAACACACCTTCGCCGGGTCAAGGACTAAGGCCAACACATCGCCACTTGGAAAGGGGGCGCCGCCGGTGGTTGTATCAATTGTTGCCCTGATGGTATCGGGGGCTTACCCACTCGTTCCCCTCTATCACTTTACTGTCCATGATCCAACGTTCCATGCAGAGTTCCATTGGGAGGGGATTCGGCACGGAGTTGCAAGTCTTCTAATGTACGAGTCCACCGTCGCTACAGGACTCTTGGGGCTTGGTCTGCTTGTCAGAGGTCGCTACCAGTTGTGCGCGGGGGTATTCCTCGCGATTGGACTGCTCTTTGGCTTCGGCGCCGTCTACAGCTCGGTGTTCCCAGGGGCATTAGGTCAACGAAAGATGGCTTTGATTGCACTCTCCCTCGTATTATCCGGCATGTTCCTCCGGGCCGCACGCTTATCGTCTCGAGCCGTTCAAGACGTCGCCTTTCCCGCACGCCCAGACTAGACACCCCAGCGTCGTAGCTATTGGTGTCATGACTTGGGAGCAAGATCGCCGCGACGAACCTTTTCACCGTTCGGAAACTCACTCGGCGGGAATCTTAGGGTGGTTCATGTTCTTGATTGCCCTCGGGCCTGTGCTTGGCGCGCCTAGCCTGCCTGACGATACCTGCCGAGCCGAAAGCGAAGCCGCATGCCGAAATAACGCAAAACACGCCTGCAACCGGCTTGGAATCTGCGAATGCGGCCCACGCCCCGAAAGAGACAACCACAATCATAAGGACAGGGAGTACGAGCTGCTCGACGGGGAGTTCGGTCCACAGCTGATGCTCACCCATCGGCCGGCCCAAGCGGTGCCACACCCATCGAAGCGCCGCGTAAGCAGGTGGAAGCAAGAATATGGCTGCCCATGGCAATCCTAGTCCGCTTGTTATGAGGACGACGCCAAGGATCGCTCCAGCCACCAACACTACGGTGGATGTCGGCGCCCGAAACAGCATTCTCGAATGCTCGCCATTCGCTCGCGGAGACTTCATCGAGTCGCTTCGGCCTTCCCTACGCCTGCGGCACAAGCACCTACACCCCAAACCCAATGGCGACGGGAGGCGCGAGCAGACCCTCCGGCGTTGCAGCGAAATACGTGAGAGTCGCCTCTACGCAGCTCATGGCATCTGACAGCACCCGGCTGACTACGTCAAAGACTGGGCTCGGATCCATGTACGTGACAGGAGGGACCGAATAGGGGTCGCAACCTCCAGCGAACGCATACCCGGGCGGGTACCCGCTCGACCATTCGGCCCCACCATCGGCTGCGGTGTTCGGTTGGGTCGCTCCCACTCCGTTCCCGAAATTGAAGGTGTCGCATGAAAGGAGCTGGATGCCAGCAGCGCAGGTAACTGCGCAGGATTTCTGCAATCCATATGGATCACGAAAACCCGTCGGCTCGCTCGCCACATAGGAGTAGAGGTTCAGCCCCGAACCGATGAAGTCGAGCGGGTCTTGGGTAATGAAGCGTCCAAACGTCGGGGACATATACCGTGCCCGGTTGAACTGCAGCCCGGTCGCTCCGTCTGACTCGCGGCCCGTGAACTGGAACGGGTTCGTCGAGAGGTCCCCGCCACCGTCGGATTACCATACGGCTCGTAGGTGTAAGTAGTCTTGACAATCGGCGTCGCTGACCCGTCGGTGAGCGCAACGGTCGAGCCCAGCGCGTCGGTCAAGTAGTTGCGGGTTGTGGTAGTTCCCCCGACCTCCGTTCGCCAGTAGGTCTGGTCGATCCCGGGTCCCTCAAGCTCGCTCGCGACGTTCGAACCGGTTGTGTCCTGCACCACGTTGGAGGCATCGTATAGGAACGAGGTCGCGGACCCGGGGATGGCCTTTGACACGCGTCGACCGACGCCGTCGTAGGTGAACGAGGTCGTGCCGCCGCTGGTCGAAGAGAGCTGACCGCGGGCGTTCCACAAGTAGGTCTGGCCGCCGAAGCCAGTCAAGTGTCCGTCGTTGTCATAGTTCAGGTTCGTGCCGTTCCAGGTCTTGAGCTCGTTCGCCAGGTCGTACGTCGCGTTCTGGGTCGTCGCGGTGGGCAGGCTCGTCCGGGCCCAGGAGTTCCACACTTGCGTCCGGTGGCCTGCCGGGTCGTAGCCGTAGGAGAGCACGCCGTAGTTCGTCGCGCCGTCGTCGTAACTGATCTTCGTGAGTTCGTTCGCAACGTCGAACGTGTAGGTCTGGACGACCCCGTTGGGAAGCGTCTCGGTGGCCGGCCGGTTCGCCCCGTCGTACGTGAATCCGACCACCTTCGTTCCTCGCGTGAGCGACTGGATCAGGTTGTCGTTGAAGTAGCCGTAAGTGACTGCGGTCTGACCGGTCACGGTCATCTTGCTGCGCCGGCTCGCGTTGTCATATTCGTACGAAACCGTACCTTGAAGCGATTGCTCTGATGTCAGGCGGTCGAGGTCGTCGAAGCCTCGGATGATCGTGCCCGCACCTGTGGTCGAGTCCGCGATCTGCGTGAGCCGTCCCCCGCCGTCGTACGTCAAGTTCAGTGTGGACTCGTAACTCGAGGCGCAAGTGGGCGTGCCCGACGCGTTGTAGCCGACAAACGTGGGTCGGTCGAAAGCGTCGTAGCAGTACTTCATCACGTTGGCCTTGCGATCGGTCCAAGTTGAGACGTTGCCGCCCAGGTCGTACGTGTAGACGTCCTGGTGTCCCGACGGGTTGGACTGGCCGAGCGCATCTGTGCGAGTCGTGAGCCAGTTCATCGCGTTGCACGCGTAGGTCGTGGTCCCGCCGGTCGGGTCCTGCGTGATCGAGGTCAGGTTCGAGTTCTCATCGTAGGCGAGCGTGCTGGACTTTGCTCTGGGGTCGGTCGCCTTCGTGAGGTTCCCCAGGTTGTCGTATGTAAGCTTCGTCCGCTCGCCGAGCGCATCGGTCACGGCTAGCACGCGGCCGGCGTCGTCTCGGAGCACCGTCGATTTCCGCCCGAGTGCATCGGTCGCCCGGACCGCATCGCCGTGGTCGTAGCCGACGGTCGTCTGGTGGCCGAGGTTGTCGGTGACTGAGGTCGGCTGGCCGGCGGTGTTGCACACGATCGTCGTCGGGATGTTCCGCGCGTCGGTGACCGACGTCAGGCAGCCAAACGTGTAGCCAAAGTTCGTCGTGTGTGAGAGAGGATCCTGGATCGATGTGACCTGGCCATACCCAGGGTCGTAGTTGGTAGTGGTCGTTACCGCTCCCCCGGTTCCAGCCAAGTCCGTGATGGTCTGGGCATTCCCCTTTGAGTCGTACCCGATGGTCGTTTGGCGCGAATGGAAGCTGTCCGTGACCGTGAGCAACCGACCGGTCGCCGGATCGTACGTGTAGGTGTAGGTGCGGGCGCTCGACGTGCCCACGGCCTCGGTGGTCGAGGTCACATCGTCGGAAGCGTCCACCGTGGTGCACGTGATATTGCCGTTCGGATCGGTCACCTTCGTCTGGTTCGGACACTGCGAGTCCGTGCCATAGGCGAACGAGTAGGTTCCGGTGTTGGGGAACGTCTGCAGGTCGACCCGCCCCTGCGAGTCGTAGTGGTTCTGGATCGCGAGGTTCCCGCGGGCGTCCTGGATCGACATCAGGTAGGTCGCCGGGCTCGGGCTCGACGAGGGGTTCGAGTTGATCGTGAGATCGGTGCTCCACGTGTAGATGACCGGCTTAGGGTTGGGCTGGGTCGTCTGGTTCGCGTCGGTGATGTTCTTCAGCCTGACGATGCCGGTGCCAGGGTTCTCGTAGGTGTAGGTCACGTGCCGGCCCAGGCCGTCAGACGCCGCGCTCACCATGCCGTTGCCCGGACCGGACGAGTAGTAATCGAGGTGGATCCAGCGGCCCGTCGGGTACTCGACCATGTCGGTCACCCGACTGTTCGCATCCCGGAACAGGATCACGCGATTGCCGAACCGGTCCCGGACCTCGTTGAGCAGCCCCGCGCCCGTGTCGTTGAAGATGTACCTCGAGCCGTCGTGGGTCCGCACGTCCCACTCCGGATACGGCCCGGTCTGCATCAGGGCCCCGTCGAAGTCGGTGGGCGAGCTGTTGGCCGTCATCGGCGTGCCCGAGATTCCGGTCGGCGTGAAATGGACCAGTGGCGCCCCCGGAACCCACAGGTCGACATAGGAGGAGGAATCGGTCGAGGACAGGCGCATGTCGTACCAGGTGGCCATCCCAAGGCCGAACTCCCAGGTCGTGGCGTCGTTTTGGCGATAGACCCGCGACAGGTCAAGCGGCATCGGTCCGGGCTCGGAGAGGTCGGTCGCCTGCGTCCTCGTCAGCCCGTTCGAGAGATCCACGGGATCGGCGGAGCACGGGTACCGGCGTCTCGGGGGCGGTGGGACGTGTCCGTTCACGATGCCACAGGTCCAGGCGTATTTCGGCGGGACATTGCCACTGAAGCTTGACCCGAGGAAGCTCGTGATCGTGACCCCGGGGTCGGGCTCGATCCGGCTCGCGTCGGACGAGACCGTGCCCTTCCCGTACGACTCCCACCCATCGCCGTCTGCCTCGTATTGCCAGAACCGCACGCGGAACCCCGGCGCCAGGTGCGAGTAGTTAGGGTATACGAGGCGGGCGCCCGGCGAGCTGATCGTCGTGTTCGCGGGCTGGATCGTGTAGTGCATCGTGAACGGGCTGAACGCCGGCGTCGGGAACGTGGGGCGATCCAGGGGCACGGGCGTGATCGAAAGCGACCGGACCGGGTTGCCCTTGGGGTCGGTGACGGTCGCCCCGGCCGGGATGTGGACCTCGAACCCAGGCATGCTCGGTGTCGTGAGCACAACCTCGTGCGGGAGCGGACCGGCGGGGACGTCGACGGCATTGGCGGTGTCGAGCTTCGGCATCCAGATCGAGGGACTTACCGCGGTGGTGATGCCCCTGGCGACCTCGACTCCGATCTCGTAGTAGCCGTATGAGCTCGCGGAAGTGTTCGCGCTCGATCCATCGACCGCAGCACCTGATGACCGGTAGGCACGTCTTTCAGGAGGAACCCACCGCCGGCATCGGTCGTGGTACTCGCCTGGCCTGCAGTGAGGGTCACGTCGGCAAGTGGTGCTCCGTTCAGCTTGAGGACCCGTCCGGCGAGGGCGGTCGTACCAGAGGGCGCCCTAGGCAGCGGCAGGGACTCGAATATGCTCTCGGGACGACCGGTGGTCCACTGGTCGAGGTGATTCAGGTTAGGCGCCCAGGCTTCCGGACCGCCCTGGTAGCTGGGAGCGAGCGCGACCGCCGTCGCGTCCGAGACGGCGCCCCCCGGCGGTGGGCTAGTAGGAGTCGACGGGTGACCAGCACCGAGGTCCGAGATCGAGACCTTCACCTCCCCAGTGGTCGTGAGGTTCGGCTCATACACCACCGAGTAGACCCCGGTCTCGGGTAGCACTACGTCGAAATAAGACCCTGTGAGGTAAAGAGTGGTCATGGGGTTGCCGACCGCGTCGCCGTCGGGGAACGAGGGCTGGTAGATCTTGAAGTCCCCACTCCCAGGATCGATCAGGCGGGTGAGGCGCTCGGTGTGGTTGGCCGTGCCGTTGAAGAAGAACTGCGTTCGCTGAAGGGGCGTGGACACGTTCTGGTCGACCGTCGCCGGCGGGGTGACGGTCGGTCCGACCGCGGTGTCCGCGACGTACAGGTGCAGGTCGGCACCCGTCGCGGACGCGTCGTCTGCCTTCACGATCAGCACGGCGTAGTCCCCGTCGAATGCGCCCTTGCCGGACGTGAAGTAGCCACCGCCCTGGATGATCGGGATCGGGCGGCTGAACGGGTCGATGAGGTACAGGATCCAGCCCGACCCCGAGACCGAGCTGAGGTCGGCGCCCAGCCACTGACCCGAGGTGGCCGAGAACGTCGCGAGGGCCGTCGTCGCGTGCGCCGGCATCGAGATATGAGTCACGCTGCCGGCCGTGACTCGGGTCACGCTCGAGAACGTCGAGGTGTCGCGGACCCACTCGGGCAGGACCAGGTCCGTGGTCGACTTCACGGATCCCTCGATAGTCCGCACCTCCACCAGACCCGACGCCGTGTCCGCAGGGACGGTCGCCGTGATCTGGGTCGAGGTCGCGGTGAGGACCTTGGCCCGGGTCTCGTTGATCGTGACGACGTCCTCGGCGAGGGTGGTCGAGAAGTTCGTGCCGTTGATCGTGAGGGTGTCGCCGGGATGGGCCGTGCCGGGGGAGAAGCTCGTGATCGTCGGGGTGAGCGAGCCGTTCACCGAGAACTGAATCGTCGTCGTGTTCGTCTTGTTCGTGGCGGTGTTCTTGGCGTAGACGACGCCGGTGATCGCCCCGGTCGGGACGGTGACGGTGAGGCTGGTGACGGTCGCGGCGGTAACGGTCGCGGTGACCCCGTTCGCGCCGCTCCCGCCGACTTTCGCGATCTTCACGACGTCTTGGGACGGGGTGGCCGAGAACCCCGCTCCGTAGATGGTAACCGTGTCCCCGATCGCGCCGTGGTTGGGACTGAAGTCGACGATCAGCGTGTTCGCGGCGGTCTGCCGGGTGATGGATGTGAGGTTGCCGACGTCGTCGTAGTTGTAGCGGGCGACGCCGTTCGACGCCGCGGTCGGGTCGACGACGGCTTCGAGCCTCCCTGCGGCGTCATGGATGTAGGTGATCGGGTTGGAGGCTCCGGGAGCCGCGAGTGCGGCTGGCATGCCCGGAAGGAAGAGCGCGACCGAGAGCAACCCCGTGACCAGAGCGACACTCCGGGGCGGAGGCCGATCGGCTGCGCGGTCGCGCTTTCACCTGATCCTCTCGCTGCGCGCAAGTATCACAAGCATCAAGCGGTTCATCCCTACCGATGTCACGGCACCGAACCACCCCTCCCACGTTGGCTGCTGGCGCTCAACGCCAGCGACGAGCTTGCGCCAAACTTATTGTGGGAGATACTTTTGGCGCAACCCGCCGAAGAGTGATAAAAGGGCTGAATATCTACCTACGGCGATCGACTCCTAGACGCCGGATGTAGCACGCGCGTGGTACGCAGTCTAAAGCGGTCCAGAGGAGAAAGGGGTTCCGTGGTACGAGTGACGCATCGTCGAATGTCCTCCGGCGGAACGGAACCGCACTCCCGCACCTGTAGCCAGTTCGCAGGTATCCAGAGCTCCTTCGCGGATGCGTCAGTGGGTCGAGCGGGCGCGACAGTCGGCTACGCGTAGCGATCGCGCAGCCGCGCCCCAAGGCCATCCAGGCGGTAATGCTTGAAGACCGACCGGGACGGCGTTTTCGTGAGCGCCACTCGATCGAGCATGACCGCACCGAGCAGATATCTTGCGCTCTCGGCAAGATCCGTGAGTTCCAGCGCGTCAGGCTCGAAAGTGGGTTCGTGTTTGAGCCGGTTGTACGAGCCCCAGAACGCCTTTGCCCACGGTTCAGGTCCGCCGACCCAGTCCGCGAACGCCTTGCCGCACCGATCGGCGAGCGCCTGCACCCACTTCTTGTTCTTGACGGCCGAGTCTGCCCAAACTGCGGGCCGGTTTGCCTTGGCCCAGTACTCAATGGCCGCGGCGACTTCCATGACGGTAAGGGCAGCCGACGCTCGTCCTTGCCGGTATCGAGCCACGAGGGGTCGTGTCGCGCGCGGGTGGGTGGAACTCAAACGTGTCCACCGCGCGAGGCCAGCGATCCCTCCGATCGTCTCCAAGTGAAAGAGCGAACGTTCATTCACGCTCCGGGGCGCAGTCACAACCGGCGAGCGGACCATCAGGGCTCCGTTCCAAACCGTTGGGGCTTGGTTGTGCCGCTCCTTTTCCGCTGGATCGAGGTCAAGCCGAGCCGAGCCTCCATCGGCAGCGACGAAGCCCTCGTAGGTGAAGGACAGCAGATCCTGCACTTGGAGAATCGGCTGAAGGAGTTCCCATACGTCGACGGGCCTGTGGGACTTGAACCCGATCGACACGGGCGCGGAGATTGTGCGTCTGTCCGTCGGACCATCGACGCGCCAAGTCGTCGATAGGACGAGCTCCCGCCCGCCCGTCAATGGATGGGTAAGGTCCTCGCTCCCCGAAAGGGTTACTGACCATTCCTTCACCCTGCCGTCGTCCGAGTCCCAGTCCTCCTTCGTTGCGGACATTCCAGCCCAGCGGCCGATCCCATGGAAGTGTGCATGAAGCTCCTGTAGTGAGGGTGTCCGAAGGCGATCCACCGGCACCCCGCCAATAGCTGTCCGGGCGAGGTATCGCTTGGACGAGGCGCGCGATCCTCCGAATCGCGTATTCCTTTGTGCGTCGATGACCTCGAGGAACATCGCCGCTTCATCCGCCAGGGCGCCGAGGAGAGCCGTTGGAGCGTCCGTAGTCATCTCGAGGCCGAGGCGGAGAGAATCCATGGGGCGTTCGTCGAGAACATCGAGAGCCACCCATCCCTCTTCGAGCTTCGCGTAGCCGCGTTCCGGTTCGTTCTCGAGGTCTGCCGCCTTCTTAGAGAGCGGCCAGAAGAATCCGAGCGTTCCCTCCTCGAGCACGTCGCCGATCGCCATGTGCTCCAGAGTATGGTGCAACGTGATCACCGACGGGGCGAAGCCTCGTGCCGAGTTCGTGGTGAGCTTCGTCCCCGCGCGGGGTGCCACTTTCGACATCTCGGCACGAGAAGAACTCCACTCCCCGGACGAATCTCGAACATCAAGCCATCAGTCATCCCCCCAGGGCGGGCGAGTGTGCCAGGAGGATGGGGAGATTGCCGCTCGGCTTCGGGCATGTGGACTAGGTTGACAGTGCGATGAAACCCCGCCTGCGGATCGTACGATCTGTTGGTCGAAGGGAGTGCCTCGGATGAGCGAAGCAGCAGAGCCGATGTACCGGATTCAGGACGACCACGAGCGGATTGACTCGAACGGTGCTTGGGTCCGCGTGACGTTCAAGCGTCTCGGCACGGATGCCGACCCTGAAGACATCCTCACACGAAAGCTCAGCGGGGTGGACTACCGCAACGCCATCCTCGGGAACATGATCAAAAGACGTGATCTTGGCGGCATCAACTGGTTTGGACATGAGGTCGATCGACTGCCTCCCTGCGGCTAGTTTGTGCTGTCGTGCAATTGCTGGTGTGTGTTCCTGGCCTCCCTCGTCTTGATGGGCGGAACAATCCTGTGCATCTCAAAAATATGATTGTGAACGTCGTCGTGTCGTCTCGTTGTAGGCAATGGCGGTTGCCCATGAGGAGCTGGAGGAAGCTCTAGCGACCGTACTGCTTCATTCAGGTTCCGGGAGTAACGCTCCCGACTTACTGCTCTTCTAGTTTGCGCGGCGTCGAAGAGGCGAAACAGTCCAGAGTTGGCGTCGGTGAGGAGCACCGCCCGCTTGTTGTGGCTGCCAGCGTGCAGGATTCCTCGCGGAGGCGGTTGGCGTCGGGCACCACCAGTGGCGATCGCAGGAAGAGGTCCATCGGAAGACTCGGGCCTCGGCCGGAACCTGATCGGCTCCCTCGAGCTCGGGACCTGCACAGCCGCAGCCCCCGGGGCAGGGCCAGCGCAAGGGCTGCCCCTCGGTCATGGTCAGCACGATACGGGAGTCCGGCATCACGGCCGGCTAGCGGATGTCTGCCCAGCGACGATCGGCGTTGATGGTCGCGCGCACGTCCCTCGGTAAGGATGATCTTGCAGCCGTCGTGGTCGAGGCGATCCGGCGTCGCTGTCGCATCCGGTGACCCGACTGGAAGTCAACACGCCAATGGTTCTGAGCGGGCTCGACCAGCCCACCCGAACCGAGCCGGAACAGGGCTCCCGAGAGCAAGAGTCCGGCGCCGGCAGACAGGAAGGGCAGCGCGGCGTCCGCAGACCCGTTCGATTCGGCGGGGACGGGAACCGCGCCTTCGGTGAGGCAACTGAACCGTTTCTCGGCCATTTCTGGTGAGTCAACTCGAACGTTTGACTTCGATGTTGCGTCAATACAGAATCACGGAATGGGCGACGCACAAAGTAAGACTTGGACCCGCAATCCGTTGGTCGTCGGCGGGGTACTTGTCCTGGTGCTCGCCGTGGCAGTCTTCGTGGTCACGAAGTCCAAGGATGCGACGTGCGCCCTCACGGCCGCGGGCGTCAGCAGCGTGGTGCTCGGGGTGACGCACGAAAAGTCGGTCGAACAGATCGTCGGCACAGCTGCTGCCGGCGCGCTTGTTCCCGAAGCCTGCAAGGCGATGGTGGAATCACTCATCGGCCATCCCTCAAGCACGGTGACGTTTGAACTCACGACGCCCACGGGAACGCAAACACAGACCGCGTCCGGAAACACAATTCTCACGCCCCCCTCCCCCGCAGCGGATACCGGCGTCCAGCGCATCATCGACTGTTTCATCAGCTTCAGAACTAGCAAGTTTCTCGATGACTTGTGCGTCAAGGGAGTGATCGAGCCGCACTAGACTGTTGGCCTGATAGTCCGACGTCGCGAATTGATGCATCCTGTCTGCCACGCCGTATCATCGTATCGCTCGGCGAGCAGCCCGTTCGCTCGAACACTTCGCCGGACTCGTTGTTAGAGCCTGCAGACCCGGCGCGAGCGTGCTCGGCCGACGACGCCTGGACTCAAACTTCCAACGGTGGGAAAACCTTTGGACAGCGAGGAACCCTACCTGCTTTGGATCCGTCAGACCTACTCCCCGCCTCGGCCTCCGCTGAGGGAACCAGTCGAGCTAGGACGCCATCGTGCCTCCATGCGACTGCGAACGACCCGGGAGGCACGATCAAGAGCTACTTGTACAACGGTGCCGGGGACCTTTGTTGGTCGGCACCGGCGACGATGCCGGCGACCCCAAACTGCGGATCCCCACCCACGGGCGCCACGACCTACGGCTACGACCCGGCGTCTGGGTTCCTCACGAGTTCAGCGACCGGAGGTATCTCCACGACCTACGATACAACGTCGAGCCCATCAGTACGGAAACCGGCGAAGTGATGGATCCGGTCGCCGGAGAAACCTGGGAACGGCCAGAGCCGTTCGCCCCCGGATTGACGAAGGTGTTTGGGATCCTGGTCCCGAGGTCTGGTGTCAATCTGCCGATGCGCGATGTCGATGATCCCAGAGGTGACGTTGCGTTGATTCCCTTCTCGCGTGGCGCTATTGGTCTGCAGTTCACCGTGCTGTTCTCAGCCCCCGATACATTCGCCAGTTCCTGGCCCGGGGCGAACGAGATGCGTACAGGGATGGTTGGGGTGTTCGACATCGCGAGCGGGGA
>JALYLP010000543.1 GCA_030774195.1 Actinomycetota bacterium
GGGGGCTCATCCACCCCTCACCGCGTTCGCCCTCGGAACACGAGACGTCGAACCGAGGCGTACATCGCGACGTCCAGGGTTGGGCCCGGACGCCTCGCCAGTGGCAGGACCGCCACCGCCTTCCCGGTCTTCAGGATCGCGTCAGACACGTAGTCGCCCCACATGTATCCCGCGCGCGTCGTGGGGAACCATCCGAGCTTCATCGGCCAGCCGATCGTTGTGGGCGGTCCCCACGCATCCCCTCCGTCGCCCGAGGACCTCGAGCCGATGCTGACCGTGCATCCGGCAGGCCGGAACGATGCTCCGCACCGTCCGCCCGACACCGTGTAGTACATGAGGGCGAGCTGCGTCGCTCGCCCGTGCAGACCAACCGCAAGCGCCGGGGTCAGGAGCGAAGAACGGGTGGACGGCGTCCCCTTCGCGACGGCGACGGGCCGGGACCACCCGAGACCGTCGATCGAGCGCGACAGCACGATGTCGTCGACCGCACACTTCGGTTCGAACCGGCAGTCGGACCAGGCCACCCAGATCGAACCGCGCTCGTCGATCGCGACCGACGGGAGGCCCGGATCGCGCACGACGTTGAACCTCGTCAGTGCTCGGTGGGGGATCGCGATGGTGTTCGACGGCCCCCAGCTCGCTCCTCCGTCGGTGGAAGAGAACGTCGCGACGCGCGGACGGAAGGGATCCACCGTGTCGAGGTAGACGACCACGACCGAGCCATCGGGCCGAACGACGGGGACGCCGCCGAACCCGTGCGTGTGGTCGGCGGTGCGAACCGGGTCGCTCCAATGCGCGCCTCCGTCCCGCGATGTCGACGCGAGCACCGTGTCGTACGGACCGGACCGCAGGCCGAGCTCGTCCCAGACGGCGTAACAGTGACCGAAGGATGGACTCGCACCGTGGTCGTCGCATGCGATCCACGGCTTGTCGTAGATGATCCCTCGCGGTGCACGCGCGATCGTGATCGGTGATGCGAACGTGGTTCCGTCGAAGGAACGAGCGAGTTCGACACCCGAACGCGTGGGTTCGTCGAACCGGCCGGTAAGCGTGATGCCGAGGTAGGCGACCAACCAGCGCTTCGTCCGTCCGTCATAGGCGACGCTCGGGTCGCTCGCGCGTCCGTACGATCCGCCGGTCGCTGTCGTGGCGTCGGCGAGCATGCTCGAGGACCACGTCGTGCCTGCGTCGGTCGAAGCGGCGACGCCGATGTCCACCGATCCGCCGGCGTCGCCACGTCCCACTTGGAACGCCGCGAGGATCGTTCGTCCCTGGACGGCGATCGCCGGTTCGACCTCGGTCCGATGCTCGAAGTCCGGCGCCGTGAACGGATCCGCGCTCACCTGTACGAGCGTGTCGAGAGGAACAGCCAGGACGGGTTGGGATGGGAGGACGGCGAGGCAGGTCCCGATCGCGAACAGCAGGGCCGCTGTTCGGCGGATGGTCACGGATCAGGATAGGACGCCGTACCCCTTGTGACCAGATGCGCCTTCGTTACGATGCGTCGCTCTCGGTCGGCTCGGGGATGGCAAGTTCACCCGGCCGCCCGACACCCTCCGCCGGAAGACCTCCGTAGCCTTCTGCCATCGCTCACGTCATCAGACATCGGAGGGCTGCCCCCGCTCATCCCTACCTTCCCCTCCCTCAGGAGAAGCATCTGGTCGAAGCTGAGGTCAAGGGCAACCGCGCACGGCCACGACCGTTGGAGGCGTGGGAGGGCCGGCGTCTCCAGCTGGATGGGCAGGAGTTCCTCCGCTTCCGCGGGCTCTGGCTGCGCGAGGACGTTCCCCCGCTCGTCGAAGAGTGGGGCTGCTTGGGGATCGACCGAGCGGCCGCGCGGTCCGAGGCTCGGGGCAAACAAGGGTGGACCGAACTGCTCGTCGACTACCCCGCGCGACCCGGGGCGATGTACTCCGAGCTCTTCGCGGATTGGATCCGACTCAGTGGCCTCATGGACTACGCGGTGGGAGTGTTGGGCCTCTTGCAGGACCACGCGGCGATCGGCAACCTCCTGGACGCGCTCCGGACGCCGGCGGGAAGCCGTCCACGCGACCCCGAGCAGATCCGTGCCGACTATCGCGACGAGGGGTGGCTGCGCGGGATCCTCGGCGGAGCGGCGAGGATGAACATGTCGTGTGAGTTCGAAGCGGGCACCAACTCCATGACGCTCGTCAGCCGCGATCCCTCCAAGCCCGACGGGCAGCTCGGCTTCACCGCGATGTTGGATCTCCGACTGACGCCCGATGGCATCGCCGACACGCTCGCGGGTCTCGTGAACGATTGGCTCCCTCCGTTGCACCCGTACCTCGTCTCGGACGGCGGTACGTTCCGGCTCGCCTACCGGCCCCCGTCGGATCTGCTCTCCACGCTCTGGATGCAGTTCGCGAACGTGTTGAGCGAGGAGGGCACTCTGAAGGTGTGTTCGTTCGACGGCTGCCCGGGGCCGCCCGCCCGCCCGCATCTCTTCCTGTGGCGGTACGGCTCCGGCGCAACGAGTTCCACGAACAGCACCTCCAAGTACTGCCACCCGCTCTGCGCGAGCGCCGCGAGCACCGCTCGGCGACGCGCTGGAGCCCGGAGGGACGCCGAAACCCGCGATCAGCCGGCGGAGGCACGGATCGGCATCGCCGACGCAGGAGAGCCCGAGCGCGACGAGGAGCGTCCCGCCGAGGGTCGCTCCGCGTAACGATCGTCGTCACCGGCAGCGCGCGGAAGCGAGGATCCTTACCTTCTTCTTACCCACACGCCGGATCACGTCGCGCCGTCGGCGGCATGATTCCTGGATCATGCCGAACGCCGCGCAACGTCGCAGGCGAACGCCCTCCCCCCGAGCCGAGGAGCTTGCCTCGGCCAGGCACCGGGCCGCCGCCGCCAAGGGCATCCTCGCGACGGTCGGCGCTTGCGTGTTCGTGGCCGGGATGGTGTTCGCTCGTCACTCGTACGCGGGCCATCCGAAGCAGCCCGCGTCCGCCCTCGCCGCATCCCCTCGCTTCGTGCGCATCGTCAGGCGGAACCTCCTGCAAGCGGGCGTCGTCGCGCCGGCCCAAGCTCCGCCCGGCGCTTCGACCGCGGTGTCGTGAGCGATCATCGCTTCGTCGCGATGGGCTGCGAGGTCCACGTCGTCGGCGGGACCTCGGCCCGGCGTGCGGCGATCGAGCGACTGTTCGCGGAGCGCGAGCTCGTCTTCAGCCGGTTCGTCACCCAGAGCGAGTTGAACCGCGTCAACGCGTCCGCGGGACGCGTGATCATGGTCTCGCCGCTCTTCGCCCAGACGCTCCGCATCGCGCTCGACGCCGCCGACGAGACCGAGGGGTTGGTGGTGCCCACGCTCGGGGGAGCGCTCGAGGCTGCGGGCTACACGCGGGACTCCTCGCTGCTCGCGCCCGATCCGGCACCTGCAGCGCCGCTGCCCCCCGCCGGCTCGCTGTTCGCGCTCGGGCGCTTCGTGGGACTCGACGCGGGCGTCACCGTGGATCTGAACGGCGTGGTCAAGGCGATCGCGGTCGACGACGGCCTCGCGCTCATCGACGGTGACGGGTTCGTTTCGGCGGGGGGCGACGTGGCGACCCGTGGCGAGCTGACGGTCGCGCTCCCCGGCGGTGGGTCCGTCGCGTTGCGCCGAGGGGCGCTCGCGACGAGCGGCAGTACGAAACGGCGGTGGCTCCGCAACGGGCGCGTTCAGCATCACCTGATCGACCCGCGCACCTCCCGGCCGGCAGCGACCCCGTGGTCGCAGGTCACGGCCTGTGGCGACTCGTGCCTGGCTGCGGACATCGCGGCGAAGGCCGGCTTCCTGCTAGGGGAGCGGGGCCCCGCCTGGCTCGACCGGAAGGGGATCCCGGCTCGGTTCCTCGCCGCCGACGGCGAGGTCACGCTCAACGCCGCGTGGCGCGCGAGCATGAGCGAGGCGGCCCCGTGCACCTGACCTCGAGCCCGATCGACTGGTATGCGGCCCGGGCCGGCGGGGTGGTCGCGTACGTCCTGCTGTCGGCGAACGTGACCATCGGGCTGCTGATGACCGGCAAGAAGTCGATGAAGCATTGGCCCCGGTTCGCCCTGGAAGATGTGCATCGCTTCGGCGGCATCCTCGTCGGGTCGTTCCTCGTCCTGCACATCACGGCGGTCGCGATCGATGCGTACCTCCCCTTCTCGCTGACCTCGCTGGTGGTTCCGCTGGTCGCCTCGTATCGCCCGATCTGGACCGCGCTCGGCATCGTCGCTGCCGAGCTGCTCCTGGCCCTCGCGTTCACGAACCACTACCGGAACGTCCGGCTCAGCTACCGGTTCTGGCGGCGGGCGCACTTCGTCAATTTCCTGGTGTGGGCGGCGGCAACGCTGCATGGGCTCGGGAGCGGGACCGACCGGAGCGCAGCGTGGTTCGTGCTGATCGACGCCATCGCCGTCGGAACGGTCTGCGCGCTGATCACGTGGCGCGTGCTCAGACGCTGGCGTCCATCGGCGTGGCTCCTCCGGCTCGCCCCGGTGGCCGCGGCGTTGATCGCCGTCGTGTCGATCGGCGCGCTCGCGCGCGGGCCGCTGCGGTTCCAGCCGAAGGAGTGGAACGCCGCGAGCTTCAGCGACACGCTGGACGGGCGGATCCTCGTCAACAACGGCGTCACGCGCGGGATCGTGTCGATGGCGGGCAACGGTTCGGGGTCGCAGCGCGTGCTCGTCCGTGCGGACCTGTTGGTCTCACCGCAGCGATTGGTCTCCACCGAGTTCCAGATGGAGTACCTGCCGAGCGGCGCGCTCTGCACCGGCACCGTGACGCAGGTGCACGGGTCGAGCTTCCGAGCCACGTGTCACCTGCCCGACGGCGCGGTGCGATACATCGATGCCCACTGGCCCCGGAGCGTCGACGGGAACGTCACCGGCGGGGTGATCACGGCTCACGCGTGATCGCCGGCCGGGAGCGCTCCCGACCGGAGCTCCTCGACCCACTCCCGCAGCCTCGGGAGGTGCTTCGCGTAGTGCGCGGGTCCCGCCTTCTCGATCCACCAGGCCGCATCCTCGGACACCTCCGGCAGTGACCGGAGCGTTCGTAGCGTGTGTGCCCTCGCGGCTTCGGCCTGCGCGTGGGTTTCTCGCAGCGTGAGCGGTCGGAGCGCGTCCAGGAACTCCTCGTTCTTCGCGTCGATGTCGAGCTCGCCGGCTCGGTAGGTGCCCGTTTGGATCCGTTCGAGCGCGATCCCGGCCTCGGCGAGCCAGCTCCCGAGGTGCCCGATCAGGTCCTTCACCGACCATCCCTCCGGGAAGTAGCCGGGGGTCTCCGCCTCAGCTGGGGACAACGGGTCGATCAGCCGGTGGAACTCCGTCCATCCGGCGTCTTCCTCGCGGAGCAGGTCGTCGATCTTCATGCGTAGGTCCAGTCCGGCTGCTTGTGGACGTAGTCCGCGTCGTACACGAAGCGTCCCGACTCGTCCCGGTCGACGATCTTGTGGAAGGGAAGCTCGCGTGGGAGGGGACAGGGCCTCCCGATGTGCCGGCGGAACTCCTCGTCGAACACCTGGACCAAGCTCTGCATCAACAGGCTCTCGCCGGTCGGGAGCGCGCATTTCTGTCCGTCGGTTGAGCTCCGGGAGCGGACGAGGACGAGCTCGATGTCCCGGTCCGAACCCCGCCCCGCTTCGAGCGCTTCCAGCGCCTCGGTGGCCTCACCCGTGCCGAACTTGCACGCGGGACATTGCCCGCACGATTCGACGGCGAGGAACCGCGAGTACCGGTACGCCGCCTGGACCATGCATGCCGAGTCGTCGAACACCGCGAACCCACCCGCCCCGAGGCCCGAGCCCACCTCGCGGAGCGAGTCGAAGTCCATCGGCGTATCGAGCTCCTCGGGCGCCATGACGGTGTTCGATGCACCCGGGAAGATCGCCTTGATCGTTCGACCCTCCGGTGCGCCGCCGGCCGCTTCCTCCACGAGCGAGCGCATCGGCGAGCCGAGCGGAAGTTCGAACACCCCTTCGCGTTGCACGTCGCCGCAGATCGTGAACACCATCGTGCCGGGCGAGTCGTTGGTGCCGTTCGCACGCAGCCACGCGGGGCCCTCGCGGAGGATGTGCGGCACGTTGGCGAGCGTCTCGACGTTGTTGACGAGGGTCGGGTTGTCGTTGGGTGGGGTCGCGAACAGCCCCTGGATGTACGGCCGGACGGTCCGCGGGAGCGGCGGCCGCTCCTCGATGACCTCCTCCAGCCCGGTCTCCTCTCCGAAGAGGTAGAGGTCCGGGCCGAGCACGATCTCGATCGGGATCGTCCCGAGCGCATCCGCGGCCTGCATCTCCTTCAGCGCTCGTCCGAGCGCCTCGGTCTCCGGAACGAAGGCCTCCTTGAGACCGATGAACGCGCGCTCCGCGCCGACCGCGTGAGCCGCGATCGCGAGCCCCTCGAGCACCTGGTACGGATTCGTGCGGAGCAACGTGCGGTCCTTGAACGTCGCCGGCTCGCCCTCCGCCGCGTTGCACACCGCGAACCGCGGCCCCGCACCGACCGACCGGACGGCTCGCCACTTGTCACCGGTCGGGAACCCCGCGCCGCCGCGGCCGCGGAGGCCGCTCCTCGCGACCTCTTCGATCACCGCTTCGGGCCAGGCGCCGAGGGCGATGTTGAGTCCGTGCCCGCCCCCGGCCGCCGCGTACTCCTCGAACGATCGCGGGGCCAGATCGAGCAGCGCCACCGAACGGACCTATCCGCTCGCGCTCGGTGGTCCCCCGTCGGCGTCGCCGTCCGGCCGCTGCGGTTCCTCATCGGCGGAGCCTCGGCTCCGCACCGCCTTCCCGGCTTCGCTGACCGTGACGGTGACCGCGTCCCCGATCGCACTGACCGCGCTCTTCAGATCCTTCTTCGCGTCGTCGTCGTTGATCGTCTCGCCGAGCGCGCTGAACGCTCGCCCGATCTCGTTGCCGATCTCTCGGGCGGCTTCCTCCAGCTTGCGCTGCGATCCCTCGACGGTCGCCCGGCCGGCTCCGCCGGCCTCCCGGTAGTGACCGGAGAGACGACGACCCAACGACGAGAACCGCTCCCCGACGTCGTTCCAGGCCTGCTTCGCGTTCTCCGGTGTGCTCCCTGGTGCGTTCCCCGGCGCGTTCTGCGGCATTCGTTCACACCTCCGTCGGTCGACCGGCCACCAGCCTACGAGCCTGAGCGTCTTCTGCGGCCGCTCCCAGCGTCCGTTCGGTCCCGGACGCTTGGATGACGCATCGTCGTGGCCCACACGACACCGTCCGAAGGAGCATCGCGATGATCGCACCGGCATCACCGGCCGACTGGCTGCAAGGACTGACCATGACGACGCTGCTCGCCGGCGTCGCGATCACGTTCTCGCTGACGCTCCGCCTCGACGAGCCGACGTTCGATGACGGAGACGAGCTGAGTGTGCTTCGCGGTTCAGTCCTCGTCGGCGCCGTCGACGCGTAGATCCTGAGCCGAGGGCACGAAGTAATACGCGCCCGTGAGCGGGGTCGTGTAGCGCGTGAGGGCGTCACGGGTTCCGTTCGTCAGCCCGGCCATGCTCTCGAGCATCGTGCTGAGCGGTCGCTGTTCGGCCGCGAACCCGACGAACATCGTCCCGTGATCCATGACGGTCCCGTACGGCGTGTTCCGCCGGAAGATCTTCCCGAACACGTCCTGGTCCGTCCGCGCTACATGGGAGTCATCGGGCTTGTCCTCCAGCTAAATGCTTTCGAGCAGTCGCCGACCGATCACGTGCTCGCGCTGCTCGACCGGGAGCGACGTCCATGTCGCGGCGTCGTGACGCCACTTCTGCACGAGGAGGATCGTGCCCCCCGCGCCGGGGCTTCCGTCGGGCACGAGCACGATGTCGGCGGCGTCGACCAGCGTCGGGTTCTCGGTCCCGTCGATGAACCCCGTGAGGTCGCGATCGTGCTGGTACGGCCAGCTCGCGGTCTCCTCGGCGATCGATGCGACGGGTCCGAGCTCCTGGATCACGCCGAGCGTCATGTCGAAGATCAAGTCGTACGCGCTGCCGGAGAGCCAGACGACGGCGTCGTGCTGCGTCGCTGGCATCGTGAAACCGTCCGGTCCGACCGTGTCACGTTCGAAGTCCGCGAGGGCATCCGGCGTGGCCTGCGGCTGCACCGCGCGCCAGAGCGTCGGGCGGAAGCCCATCACGAGGTTGACGCCGCCCATCGTCGTTCGCGATCCGCGAAGTCCGGCGAGGGCGCTCGCGAGCGCACGCTCGGCTGCCCCTTCCCGAAGATCGAACTCGAGGTACGCGTGCGAGGACGTACCGAGCGCGAAGATCCCGCCCTGTGGCGTGCTCATCGAACGATGATGGTGCGAACGCTGTGACGCGTCCAGCCGGGCCTACGGCGCCCCCAGGAGCGCCCGCTCGTCCGCGAGCGCGATCACGAGCTGACCGGTCCCGTTCGGATGGAACGGTGCCGCATCTCGCAGGCCCTGGACGTAGGGCCGCTCGGTGCAGAGCCCATGACCGGTGAAGTCGGGCTTCACCGAGAGGTAGCCGAAGGTCTTCGCCCCGTCCGCGAGCACGGCGTTGAGCGCGCCCAGCCGGTCGAGGAGGACGGCGATCTTCGCCGGCGTGAGCCCGGTGAGACAGTCTGCCTCCGTTGCGAAGGGCGCGTAGTAGAGGTTGATGACCACCTTCGGATCGTCGGGAAGGCCCGCGACCTGGCGGAGCAGCTCGTAGTAGTCGCGCGCGAACAGGGAGAGCTGTCGTTGGAAGAACACGGTCGAGGCCCGGTCGTCGCACGCGACCGACACCGCACACAGCCTGATCATCGGACCCCAGCTGAGGTCGTTGGCGCCGACCCCGATCACCACGGCCGAGGCGTCGACCGCCCGCTTCGCCACCGCGAGTTGAGGAGGGAGTGATCGGTCGCCCGCCGTCTGCGAGCCGAGGAGGCCGCTTCGGATCGTCGCGCCACTGCACGCGAGGTTCCTGACGTTCCATCGGTTCACGCGGCCGAGGAGCACCCCGTACGCGTCGGCGCTCCGACCGCACGCCCGATCCTCCGGGCTCGGGTTCGGCAACGGTGCGCCGCCGAGTCCCGCGGCCGTCGAGTCGCCTATCACGATGGCTTGCACGCCGCGGAGCGGGGGCCCGGGCGCTGCCGCCAGCGCCGGCTGCTCGCTCCGGCCCACGAGCTCTCCCAACGAGTGCACGTCGTGCAGGACGCCCGATGCGGTCGACGCGGTGAGCATGATGAGTCCGACGTTGACGGCTTCGACGACGAACACGCCGCCGAGCACCGTCACGAGCGTCTTCTTCCAGCTCCACCGGTGCCGGCGCCACCCGGCGATCATCCCCAGCAGCAGCAGCGCGCCGACGGCAACGAAGGTGATCTCCCACGCGAAGTAGCGCTTCCATCCGCTCGCGAGCTGTTCGCCGAGGGCAGCCGCCGACCCCGCCTGCGTGTCGGGTGCGAACAGACCGGCGACCTGCTGGTTGAGCGTGATGTCCGTCAACACCAACCGCGGCCGAACGGGTCCGACGAATCGTGCCTGCGTCGGGAGGGGCTGACCGAACAGGTCCACCTCTCCCGGTCCGCGCAGGCTCGCGGTCGGTGAGGTGGCGCCGACCGCGACCGTCTGACCGAGCGCCGAGACCGACTGCAGCGGCGTGATGCGCAGGCCGAAGGCGATCGAGGCGACCGTGATCACGACGATCGTCGCGACGCCGATCAGCGCATGCCCGATCCGGCGCGCGAGCGAGCGCGCGCGTCGGGTCTCCTGATCGTCCGTCACCACGCCTCCCGGAAGGGTCTCCTCGAGCCTACGAGGGCCTAGCTCGGCGGTCCGGGACGTCTGCTTGAGGCGGCACCTCGCCCCGGTACCCGGAGGGATCGAACGCGGTACGGTTTGGCCGGATCGATCGGAGGCCACCATGGAGCGACCGCTGCCGTGACGATCGAGGACGATGCTCGGGTCCGCGCGAGGGAGCTCTACGGACTCGCGCCCGAAGGATTCATCGAGGGGCGGGACGCGCTCGCCGGGCGGCTCGCCGACGAAGACGAGCCCGAGCTCGCGGCCGCGATCAAGAAGCTCCGGAAGCCCACCGTGGTCGCCTGGGCCGTGAACGCGGCGAGCCGGGAGCGCCCGGCCGACGTCGCCGCGCTCCTTCGTGCGGGCGACGACCTGCGGCAGGCGCAGGTCGCGGCGATCTCGGGCAAGGGGGCCGACGACCTCCGGACCGCCACGCAGGCGCGACGGACCAAGGTCGCCGAGTTGGCGGAGGTCGCCGTGGAAGCGCTCGGCGTCCGTGGCGACGCACATCGGGACGCGATCGTCCTCACCCTGGAGGCGGCCTCCGTGGATCCGGAGCTCGGGGCGCGGCTCCGCGAGGGCACCCTCGAGCGCGAGGCGTCCCCCGGTTCCGGTCTGGGGCCGGCCGGTGGGTTCCAGCTGCTCCAGGGTGGCGAGGGAGGCGGCGAAGACGAGTCCACGACCGAGGAGGATCGCGAACGCGAGGCGAAGGAGGCCGATCGGGCCGCGGTCGCCGCGGAGCGTGAGGCCGAGCGCGCGTCGCGTCGCGCCGAACAGCTCGGCGCGAAGGCGCGGGA
>JALYLP010000544.1 GCA_030774195.1 Actinomycetota bacterium
CAACGGGCGTGAACCGTCGGAGCAGGGAGCGGCCTTCGACGCTTGACCAGCCACCCGGCGGGTGTTGCAACGCGAGGGCCAGGACTCCGCCGGCCCAGACGGCCGCCGCGCCGACGTGCACCGCCTCGAGCGTGACGCCCCACGGCACGGCCTCGGCGTGTCCTGTGGCGGCGAGCGCCACGATCGAAGCCGCCACCGCCCACGCCGTGGCCCTCGAGCGCTGCCGGGCCAGCAGCAACGCGAAGAGCTCGAGCGACGGACGGATGAGGCGCGCTACACCAGGCGGGCCCGTCGTGAGGTAAGAGGCGACGGCACCGAGTGAGGGACCGCGTGCCGCGGAGATCGCTTCCGCCGACACGACGGCGATCCCCGCGGCGGTGGCGACGGCGAGCGGGATCACCGGACGCGCGCGGACCCAGCCGAGCGGAGGATCCCGGCGCGCCAACCACCCGAGCAGCAGGAGCCCGGTCGCGAGGAAGAGCCCGAGGTCCTCGACTGCGCGGGCGATCGAGATCAGCAGATCGGTCGTCCGAGGTGATGTGGAGAGGCCCCCTGACTCGGCAGCGACGGGGACGCCCACACCGAACGCGAACGATCCGGACAAGGTGTGGCCGTCGAGGAGACTGACCGTGGTCCAGGCCACCCGATACTCCCCGGGGGTATCGGCCACGAGCTGCACCGCGATCTCCTCCGGATCGACGACCTGGCCGTTCACGTTCTTCCCGTCGGGCGTGGTCACCGAGGCCGCGGAAAGCCGTTCGTTCACGGGCTCGGAGAACCGCAACGTGACGGCCCCCGGAGCCGACGCGAGCTCGGTGCCCGGCTCGGGGGTCGAGGAGAGGAGCCCGGCGTGGGCGAGCGCCTCCGTCGGGAACACGAGTACGAGCCCGGCCGCAACCGCGGCCGTGAGGACGATGCGTCTCGACATCAACCTGACGTGCCGGTCACCCGACATCAACCGGTGGCACCCGGACCGGTCGGCGGTGCGATCGTGATCGGCGCATCGAAGTCGTAATACCGATGGTCCATGAAGTGCCCGGGGGCCCGCATCTGCGCGCGGTGGACGAGGCCTTTGGCGTCGACCCAGAGCTGGAACCAGATCGGGAGGTCCTGGTCGCCACCGGCGAACGCGATCTTCGTGGTCGGCACCCCATCGACCACGGCGCTCCCGACGATCCGAACGTCCCGGTACGGCTTGAAGTAGTCCCAGATGTACGAGGGGACCGGCGGGGCTGACGCTCCGCGCTCGACCTGCCAGGTCCCGTTGGGCTTCCGGAGCCACCGCGTGTCGCCGATCCACACGATCCCGAACGCCGTACCACTGTTCACGCCACGGCTCTCGAACGAGTTGGGCGTGACGAACGCGTAGTTCGTGCGGATCGAGGTGCCGAGGCCCGAGGTCAGCTCCTCGTCCAGCCGGTAACTGGTGACCGCGCCCATGGTTGCCTGCATCCGGGTCAGGACCTGCTCGCCGGAGGCTGTCGGTAGGGGAGGTAGGGAGAACTCGACCCGCCCACCCGCGGGTGTGCCGACGTCGACCGTGACACGATCACCTCCGCGCAGCTTCGCCCGACCCTTCCGGCACGTGTCAGCGCACTGCGTGAGCGTGACGGGTTCGCCGTTCACGGCTGCCTTGACCGGAAGGGCGGCCGTTGCGGCGGGACCATCCAGGCTCTGGACGTAGATCGTCATCATGTTCGAGCCCGGCGCCGCCGGCGAGAGGGTGAGACCGACGAGCACGGGCCCAGCGTGGGACCCAAGCGTGAGGGCGCCTCCTGCGGGGATGGGCGCGCCCGAGGCCGCCGAGGGCGAAGGGCCTTCGGCTGCTTCGACCTGTCGGGCGGGAGGGAGCGGGAAAGCGGACAGAAGGGCCGCCGCCCCGATCACGAGGGCTGCTGCCGCCGCTTCGCCCCTGGGGAAGATGGCGATCCTGCGCCAGGCGAGCACGGAGGCTTGGACCATCGTGAGCACGAGGAGGATCTTCACGACCAAGACCAACCCGTAGAGGGAGCCGAACAGCCCGGCCCAGCCACCCACCTCCTGCACGCCGCGGATCGCGCCGGTGCCGACCGTTACGGCGAACGACGCCAGCGCGACCGGCGTGAACCGGTCAAGGAGCGTGCGGCCGCCTTCGCCGAGCCACCGATCGGGAGGCCGCAGCAGCGCGAGAGCCAGGATCCCGCCCGCCCAGAGCCCGGCGGAAAGGACGTGGACGGCCTCGACCGTCACACCCCAAGCGCGGGGTTGGACCGCGGTGGCATGTCCCGCGGCCGCCAGTGCGATGATCGCCGCGACAGCCAGCGGCGCCTGGGCGCGCGGCCATCGCCACGCGGCGAGGATCCCGACGCCCTCGAGAACGACCCTCGCGAGCCGTGACCAGCCGGGCAGGTCCGTGGTGAGGTACGCGACGACGGCCCCAACGGCGGGGGAAGGCGCCGCGCGCAGCGCTTCGCCCAGGACGACGGCGATGCCCCCGGCGAATGCGAGCGCGAACGCGAGAAGGGTCGGCGTCCGGGCCCAGGTGATCGGCGGATCCCTGCGCGCGAGACGACCGAGGAGCAATAGGCCGACCACCAGGAGCAGGCTCGCGTCCTCGACCAGGCGACCGATGGCGATCAGGAGATCCCAGCCGGTCGGCTCATCCGTGGTCCCACCCTCTGCACCGGCACCCGGTGACACGCCGACCCCGAAGCGGAACGAACCGGAGAGCGTGTGACCGTCGACCAGGCTTACGGTCGTCCAGTCGACCTCGTACACGCCGGGCTGACCGGTCGTGAGATCGACGACCATCCCGTCGTCGCCGACGACGTGGCCCGCGACCGATGATCCATCGGGCGTTCGGACGGCAACCCGAGAGAGGCGGGTGTTCAACGGCTCTGAGAACGTGAGGCTCACCTGACCGGGGGCGCTGCCCAGGATCGCACCAGGCTCCGGCGTCGAGGACACGAACCCGGCATGCGCGAACGCCGCGGACGGCGAGGCCACCATCAGGATGGCTGCGAGAGCGACCGCACACCCGACCCGCCGGATCATGTGCTCGCCGTGGCCAGCATGAGTCCGACGACTGCGATCAGGCCGCCGCCGAGTTGAGCGATGACGTGATGCGGATCGAAGGGGAGAGCGACCACGCCGGTTCGGGCTCCGATGTTCCCGATCAGGAACATCGGTCCCCCGACGGCCACCATCGACCACCCGACCCGCTTCTTCCACACCCGTTCATGCCTACGCGTGGCCGGCGCCCGCGGTTGCTGTTGCGGCGGCGGACGATGCTCGCGTCGCGCAGGTTTCCGACGGCGCTTGCTGACCGGCATCAGGACTCCGCCTTCGTCTCCTGAAGACGGCGTTCGAGCTCCCGCCTGAGTCTGCGCTCGGAGGGACGCCCGTAGGACACGCCCTCGCCGTCGATGAGGATCCCGGGCGGGAACAGGATGCCCTCCCGCTGGCCGAGCTCGTAGCCCTCTTGAGAGTCCAGATCCAACCTCGTCACATCGAAGCCGAACTCCGAGGACAACCGTACGAGGATCTCCTCGGCGTCGTGGCAGAAGCCACACTCTTCGCGCGTGAGCAGCACGACCTCGGGTCGGCTACGAGGCACCATGCGCTCCCGCAGCGATGTCGGCGATCAGATCGTCGACGGGCACGAACATCGTGTAGTCCGGCGCGCCGCCGTAGTCGGCACGCCATCTGATCGTCCCATCGGGGCCGATGAGGATGAACGTGTGACCGTCGCGGGAGTTCCCCATCATCCCGTAGCTGTTGGCCTGGTACTCGGCGGAGACCTTCAGGTCGGGATCCGACAGGACCGGCGTCGTCAGACCCTCGTCCGCCGCCTTCTGCCGGAGTCGATCGAGGGTGTCGCTCGTGATCGAGATGACCTCGTCGATGCCCAAGGCCTTGAACTTCGGATCGCTCCGTTGGATGGCGGTCAGCTGATCCCAGCACGGTTGACACGTGAGACCCTCCTGGAAATACAGGAGCACCGTCTTCCCTCGCGCCGAGGAGAGATCGAACGTGCCTCCCGTGGTCGACGGAAGCCTGAACTCCGAGGCCGCCTGCCCCGGACCCGGGCTCCCGACCTGGAACGCATACTTCCCCGGGCCGGTACCCCTCGGCCGGTTGGCGAGGTAGATCGCTCCTAGGACCACGATCGCAAGGGCGAGCGCGCCGGCGATCTTCACGACTGAGCTGGCACGTCGAGGGTGTCGCTCACCCGCGACTCTTCGACCGGAGCTGGCCTTGCCCTTGGTGCTAGCGGCTCTCTTCGTGCTCAAGGTCCTCCTCCTTCGTTGTCGTTCCCTCCTCCTGGACGTCGGTCGGGTCGAGCTCGAACGACCTCCTTGCGCGACGGACGAGGAGCGCGATCCCGCCAACGAGCAGAAGGGCGACGACCCAACCGGGCATCCACGTCAGCGCCTTCGTCGTGAGGGCGCCGTAGTGCTGGAGCTGCGCCGACAGCGTCGCGGACCACCCGCCCGGCGATGGCATCGCCGACCCGGCGACCGCGACCCAGAGCGTCAGTACGCTCATCGCGATGAGGAGCGCACCGCTCGCGAGGTTCGTCCCGCTGACCGTTCGTCGGAACCTTCCGAGCCGCAGGGTGAACGAGCGCGCGTGGAAGAGCCCGCTCGAGCGCCAATCCCGGCGCTCCCACAGCAGGGCGATCGCGAACAGCGGCGTCACCATCCCGACCACGTATGCCACCCCGAGCGCGAGCGCCAGGCCGAACGACGAAGCGACACCGGATAGCGCGATGACCCCGGCCAGCACAGGAGCGCAGCACGTGCTCGCGACGCCGGAGAACAGGCCGAGCGAATACACCGCAGGCACGCCCGCGCGCCCGCCCGTCCGACGCCCCGGCATGGGCAACTTGATCTGACCGCCGAGCAGCACGTAGACGCCGAGGCCGAGCATGAAGGACCCTCCGATGACGTAGACGGGCGTGTGCTCGGCGGTGAACAGACGCCGCATGATCTGTGCGCCGAGGGCGATCGGGAGGATCACGGTCGCGACCCCGGCCGCGAACACGAACGTCATCGCGACGAGCACGCGACGGTTCTGGAACGAGCTGGCCAGGTACGCGGGTAGCATCACGGATACGCAGCACGGCGCGAAGAGCGCGACAGCTCCGGCGACGACCGCCGCGACGACCGACCCACCGAAGAAGATCCCGCTATCCATCTGCCCCCTCCTGTGGGTGAGATGCACCTAGGTGGCCGCGCAACGTCATACCGGTGGCCAACCCTTCCGCGCGTACAGGCGGAGCAGTGGCGCGAACAGTCGCAGCCACGCGCCCGTGATCATCAGCACACCCATCCCGACGAGGACCGCGCCGCCGATGACCTCGACCCCGCGAGCGTGACGCCGGAACCATCCGAACAGCCGCTCGCTCCTCGAGTAGCCCCACGCGAGCAGCAGGAACGGGATCCCGAGCCCCAAGGAGTAGGCGAGCAGGAGCGTCGCGCCCCACCAGCCGCTCTCGGTGGACGCCGCGGCCGCCAAGATCGCGGTTAACACCGGGCCGATGCACGGGGTCCACCCGATCGCGAAGGCGGCTCCGAGCGGGGCGGCTCCGCCCAGCCCCGGACGCATCCGGCGCAGGTCCATCCGGGCTTCTCGAGCCAGCAGCGGG
>JALYLP010000545.1 GCA_030774195.1 Actinomycetota bacterium
CTACTGGCCCTTCCGCGATCTGCTGCGATCGTGGCTGGGCGTCCTGGCCGACGAGCCGGAGCTCCGCGTTCGCGTCACCCTGCGCAGGCAGATCGGCCGGTTGTTCGGGGATCGCGCGATCGAGTACTACCCGTACCTCGGGGCGATGCTGGGGTTGACCCTGGAACCCGAGGCGCACGCCCGGCTCGCCGAGCTGTCTCCCGAGGCGGCGCAGTACCGGACGTTCGAGGTGATCCGCGCGCTCTTCGCGCGGCTCGCCGAGCAGGGGCCGATCGTCGCCGCCTTCGAGGACCTGCATTGGGCGGACGCGACGTCGCTGCAGCTCCTGGAGAGCATGCTCGCGGATACCGAGGTCTCGGCGCTCCTGCTGGTGCTCACCCTGCGGCCCGAGCGGGATCACGCTGCGTGGCGGCTGAAGGAGGCCGCCGCGCGCGAGCTGCCCCACCGGACGCGCGAGCTCGGGCTGGAAGCGCTCTCGGGCGACGGCGGCCGCGAGCTCCTTCGCTCGCTGATCGGCGGCATCGAGCTGGCGCCCGCCATGGAGCGGCGGATCCTCGAGCCGGCCGAGGGCAACCCCTTCTTCCTCGAAGAGATCGTCCGGTCGCTGGTGGACGCGGGGGCGCTCGTGCGCGATGGAGACGGCTGGCGGTTCGACCACGAGGTCGACGTCGAGGTCCCACCGACGGTCGAGAAGGTGATCGTGGCGCGGATCGACCGGCTCGGCCCGGGCGCACGCGACGCGCTCTTGGCCGCCGCCGTGCTGGGCCGGTCGTTCGGCCTCCCGCACCTCGAGGCCGTGGCGGACGAGGGCGACATCGGTCCGGCCCTTATGGAGCTCCAGCGCCTCGACCTGATCCGGGAGGGACGTCGTTGGCCCGAGCCCGAGTACCGGTTCAAACACGTGCTGATCCAGGAGGCCGCCTACCGGACGCTCGTGGCGGAGCGGCGCGGCGCGCTGCACCGGCGCGCGGCGGCGTGGCTGGAACAGCGGTACGCGGGTCGCGAGGACGAGGTCGCCGGGCTCCTCGCCCACCACTGGCTCGCCGCCGAGGACGAGGACAAGGCGGTCGCGTACCTGGCGCGTGCGGGGGACCGCGCGCGCCAGGAGTACGCGCTGGATGAGGCCGTCGGGTACTACCGCGAGTTGTTGCCGATCCTGGAGCGGCGGGGCGCAACGCAGGAGATGGCGCTCGTCCTGTTCAAGCTCGCGCTCGCGCTGCACATGTCGCTCCGGTTCCGCGAGGCGAACGACGCCTACCAGCGAGCGTTTCCGCTCTGGTCGGCGCCGCAGCCGCCGGACGTTCCCTCAACCGCGGTCATCCAGGTCGCGTCCAGCTTCCTGCCGAACGACCCCGACCCACGCTCCGCGATCGCGTGGCCCAACATCCAGCTCTGCATGCAGCTGTTCGACCGGCTAGTGGAGCAGTGGCCCGAGCGGACGATCGTGCCCTCGCTCGCCGATAGGTGGGAGATCGCCGAGGACGGTCTCAGCTACGTCTTCCACCTCCGCTACGGACTGACGTGGTCCGACGGCGTGCCGCTCACCGCGTACGACGTGGAGTTCGGGATCAAGCGCGTGTTGGATCCGGACGCGCCCGGCTCGTCGGTGGCGATCTACTTCGTACTCGAGAACGGGCAGGATTACTACCTCGGCAGGAACGCCGACGCTGACCGGATCGGGGTGCGCGCCCTCGACGATCGGACGCTCGAGTTCCGCCTGGTCGCGCCGGCCCCCTACTTCCTCTCGGTGATGAACCGACCCGACGGCGGACCGCAACCCCGGCACGTGATCGAGGCAGACGGCGACGCCTGGACCGAGCGAGGGGTGGTCAGCGGCGCGTTCCGGCTCGCCGATCGCGGCGACGACCGCCTGGAGCTCGGGCGACGCCCCGAGGCGAACACGACTCGGCCCGGCAACGTCGAGCGGGTCCGGTATATCCGGACGCCGATCCGGGATGCGATCGAGCCGTACGGGCGGGACGAGCTCGACATGGTGATGGTCCGCTACACGCCTCGCCTCGCCGACGTCGTGCCGGACGCGGTGGCGGACACGCATGCGGGTGCCGCCGCGTGGTCCGGCTACATCGCGTTCGACCACGCGCACCCGGTCGTCGGCGATCTCTCGATCCGTCGCGCGCTGGCGCACGCCGTGGACCGCGAGGCACTCGGATCGGTCGCGCCGATCAACCTCGCGGTCGCTACCGGGGGGATCGTCCCGCCGGCGCTGCAGGGTCACACGCCCGATATCGCGCTCCGGTTCGACGCCGACGCGGCCCGGGGACTACTGGCGAACGTCGACCCACCCCTCGACCTCGCGATCGGATGCCTCGACGACGATCGTTCCTTCCTCGAGCCTGTCGTGCAGGGATGGCGCGACGTGCTTGGCATCTCGATCGAGGTTCGGACCTGGTCCCTCGATGAGGTGGCGATGCTGCCGCCCCTCCGCCAGATAGCGCCGATCTACTTCACGGGGTGGTTGCCGGGCTACGCCGATCCCGAGTACTTCCTCCGCCTGCTGTTCCAGTCGGACAGCCGGACGAACGAAGGCGGGTTCGCCTACCCGCCGTTCGATGAGCTGATCGAACGAGCACGGCAGGAGCGGAGCGACCGGGGAAGGCTGCACCTGTTCCACGAGGCGGACCGGATGGCCGTGGTGGACCGGGTCGCGGTGATCCCACTCGTGTACGGGCGGAGCCTCGCCATGGTCAAGCCCTGGATCCACGGCTGGTGGGAGTTCGGCAAGTCGTCGTCCTCGTTCGCCGACCTCCACGTGGATCCGTCTTCCCCACGCGCCCGGCGCTTGTAACGCGCCTCCGCGCCGAACCCACTACGCTCGGACGATCCGAACGGAGGGTGCCCGCGTGGCCGAGATCCAGCTCTACGGCGCCAGTTGGTGCCCCGACTGCCGTCGAGCGAAGAAGTTCCTCGCCGATCAACGGGTGCCGTTCGATTGGCACGACATCGACGGCGACGAGGAGGGGATCCGGCTCGTCGAGGAGCGCAACGGCGGCAAGCGGATCATCCCGACGATCGTCTTCGAGGACGGGTCGCACCTAGCGGAGCCGACGAACGAGGAGCTCGCGGAGAAGATCGGCCTGGCCCGCGCCGCGATGATGCACGTGTACGACCTGGTGATCGTGGGCGGTGGTCCCACCGGGCTCACGACCGCGATCTACGCGGCGCGGGAGAACCTCGAGACGCTCGTGATCGACTCGAAGGGGCTCGGCGGGCAGGCGGGGGTCACCGAGCGGCTGGACAACTACCCCGGCTTCCCGGAGGGGATCGGCGGCGCCGAGCTGGCCGACCGCTTCGTCAAGCAGGCCGAACGGTACGGCGTGGAGCTGTTGCAGGCCGTATCGGTCACGACGGTCACCGACGAGGGGCATCGGGAGCTCGACGTCGAGACCGCGACAGGCGACCACTACCACGCGCGGGCCGCGTTGATCGCCACGGGTTCCAGCTACCGCCGCACCGACGCCGCCGGCGAGGACGACCTAATCGGGGCCGGCATCCACTTCTGCGCGACGTGCGACGGACCGTTCTACAAGGGCTCGTCGGAGCTGATGGTGATCGGCGGAGGGAACTCCGGTCTAGAGGAAGGGCTGTTCCTGACGCAGTTCACGGAGAAGGCCGTCGTCGTCGAACGCTCGGACCGGCTCCGCGGCTCCAAGTTGCTCCAGGACAAGGTCATGAATCATCCGAAGATGGAGGTGCTGTTGGAGCACGGCGTCACCGCCTTCCGGGCGAAGGACGATGGCTCCGGCAAGCTCGGGACCGTGGAGCTCGAGGATCTGAAGACGGGAGAGAAGGTCGAGCGACATCCACAGGGGGTCTTCGTGTTCATCGGGCTCGATCCCAACACCGAGTTCCTGCAGGGGCAGATCAAACTCGACGACCGTGGGTTCGTGGCGACCGATCCGACCTTCATGACCGACGTCCCGGGCGTATTCGCTGCCGGTGACGTTCGCGGCGGTTCCACCAAGCAGCTCGCCTCGGCGGTGGGCGAAGGTGCGGCTGCCGCGATCCAGATCCGTGGGTACCTCGACCGCATGGAGCGCGAGGGGATGGGGTGAGGATGGAGCCGAGCGAGATCTTCGAGCTGATCATCAAGGCCGACGAGAAGCTCAAGTACTCGAACGAGAAGAACGCCGCGCAGCGACGGGGGCAGGCGGTGGAGCTGTTGGTGCAAGCGCGTGACGCGGCCCGCGAGGCCGGCAACGAGCAGCTCGTCCAGCAGGCCGAGACGAGGCTCGCGGATCTGGGCGCCGAAGGTCCCTAGCTTCCGGCGGTCCAGTCGCGGAACGCTTCCAGCAGCGTCCGCCGCTGGGTCTCCCCGACCTGTTCGACGGTCAACCCTCCGGACAGCCGGATCGTCTCCCGGAACTCCTCAAGCACCATCGTGCAGCCGTCACAGCCCGCGAGGTGGGCCTCCACGCGTTCGATGGTGGACGGGTCGAGCTCTCCGTCGAGGTAGGCGCTCAACAGCTCGACGACCTCCTGGCAGGTGATGCTCGCGTCTACGCTCATGCCTCGCTCACGCTCCTGAAGTGCTCCTCCAACGCGCCGCGCACCTTCGTGCGCGCGCGATGCAGGAGCACACGCTGATTGGTCTCGGTCAGTTCGAGCGCATTACAGACCTCGTCGGACGTCCACCCGAGGACGTCCCGGAGGCGGATCACCTCGGCCTGCATCGGCGGCAGCATGGCGATCGCTCCGCCGATCACATGCAGCGTCTCGGTTCCCTCGGCTCGCTCCTCGGGCATCCCGCGCCAATCGAACGGCAGGGTCGACCACCCTCCGGGGTTCGGCTCCCCAGGCCCCCCGAACGAGCTCGGGTCGAACGTGGGCCGATCGAGGTCGTCCCCGGCGAGGGCCGCGAACGGCACGCTGCGGTTCTCCCGCTGGCCCCGTGTCTTGGCCGTGTTGACCAGGATCCGGAAGATCCAGGTCCGCAAAGAGGCGCGGCCCTCGAACCCATCGAGGCCCTTGACGACCCCGAGCCACGCCTCCTGCACGACCTCGTCGGCGACCGCGGCGCTCGAGACGTACATCCGTGCGACCCGACCCATCGACGGGCCCAGCTCGTCGACGAGGATCATGAACGCGGTCTCGTCGCCTGCCCGGAGGCGCTCGACGAGGGCGAGATCATCAGGCGGCTTGCGGGGATCGGACACGACGCTGCAGCCTAACGAAGCCGAGCGGTTGGGATGGTGACGGCCGGGATCAGACGCCCGGCCGCATGGCGGCGTACGGCGTGTCGTACCCGTACATCGAGTCGAGCTGGACCTCGCCGCCGGGCCCCGGATGCCGTGCGTGGATGATGTTGCCGCCGCCGACGTAGATGGCCACGTGGGGCGAGGTCGACCCGTAATAGATGATGTCACCCGGCTCGACCGAGGAGAGCGGCACCTGGGGGAGGCTCCCGAGCTGCGCGAGGGCCGAGTGCGGGAGCGAGACCCCGGCCTGAGCCCACGCCCACGACGTGAGGCCCGAGCAGTCGAACGCGTCCGGGCCGGCGGCGCCGAAGACGTAGGGGGCGCCGATCACCGAATACGCCGCGCCGACGGCGGTCTGCGCGGCGCTCGCGTTCGGTGGCGGGACGTACCCGCCGGTGGGCGGCGGGTCGGGCGCCACGGGGGAGGAGAAGGATGCCCGTTCCTGGGCCGCCGCGGCCGCTGCGGCTCGCTGCTGGGCGGCGATCGCCGCCTGCCACTGGGCGCTCAGGTTCGCCGCGAGGGTCTGCTGCTCGGCGAGGTTCGATTGGATCTGCTGACGCTCCTGGGTCATGGCGTTCAGCTGCGTCTGAGCGTCGCTGACCGCATGCGTGTACTGCTGGGCGGCCCAAGCCGCTCGTTGCCCGGCGGCGTCGGCTTCGGCCGCGAGGTCGGAGTCGGATTGGGCGATCGCACCCATGAACTCGAGCCGGTCGGAGAACTCGCTGAAGCTCTGGGCGCCGAGCAGGACATCGAGGTCGGACCCCATCCCGGTGTAGGCGTCGACGGCCCGTTGAGCGAGCGCGGCTCGAGCGGTCGCGGCGTCCTTGTCTGCCGCGTCCTTCATCGCCTTGGCGTCGGCGAGCCGACCCTGCGCCTGCTCGAGCTCGTACTTCGCGTTATTCCACCGTTCGACCGACGCTTCGAACTGAGCCTGGAGCTGCGCGAGGCGCGACTTGGCGGCGTCGACCTGCTGTTTGGTCGGTGCGGCGGCCGAGGTGACGGAGACGGACAGGACGAAGGTGGGAACCACGAGGAACGCGGCGATCACGAGCCGCGTGAGCCTCGACGGTGTTCCGCTCATCGTCCCCCTGGGTCCGTATACGACGAAGGCCCGGTTATCTCACCGAGCCTTCCGAGCGGCCCAACCCTAGCCACAAGTCGGTCGGGGCGTCAAACGGTTGCGCTGAAACGAAGTTGCGCGCGAACAGAACAGGTGGGGGCGGGACGGCGGGATTTGAACCCGCGACCTCAGCGTCCCGAACGCTGCGCGCTACCAAGCTGCGCCACGTCCCGCGGCGGTTAGTGTAGCCGCGGCCCGGCCGCCGGTGGGCCGGGCGATGCCCGGCGATCAGCCGGGGCGCGGTCGAAGCTCGAGCATGGTGGCCTCGGGTCGGCACCCGAACCGGAACGGGGCGTACTTGCTCGTCCCCAGTCCCGGAGACGTGTGCAGGACGGCCGAGCCCATCCGGATGAGCCCGGACGCGAGCCGCCGGGGCATCGAGCAATTCGTCACGAGGGCCCCGATCCCGGGGATGCGCACCTGCCCGCCGTGGGTGTGACCGGCGACGAGCAGGTCGTAGCCGAGGGCGGCGCTCTCGGGGGCGGAGTCGGGCGAATGCATCACGGCCACGCCGAGGCGGTCCGGCGCCTGACGGGGTGCAACGCGCAGGTCATGCCAACGCAGATGGGCGTCGTCCAGCCCGAGCAGCTCGATCGGCAGCCCGTCCACGTCGACGAGCCCCCGGACGTTCGTGAGATCGGTCCAGCCGTCCGAGACGAGCCCTCGGATCAGATCTTCGGCGCGACCCCGGAGCGCCCTGCGGCGTCTCCTCCGCTTGCGGAAGTAGGCGAAGTAGTTCAAGGGCCTGGGCTGGTAGTGATCGTTGGAGCCGAGCACGAACCAGGACGCGCCGCTGCCGCGGACGGTGCGGACGGCGGCAACGGCGGTCTCGATCGCAGCGGGTTCCGCCAGGAAATCGCCGGTGACCACGGTGACGTCGGCAGGAGGGAGCGACGCGAGGAACCGTGCCTTCTTCGGATCAGTCCGCACGAAATGGAGATCCGACAGATGCAGGACGGCGAGTCGCTGCGGCCCACCCGGTGGCAGGATGGCCAGGTCGTAGCGGCGTAGCCGGTACCACGAGCGTTCGATCGCGATGCCGTAGGCGACGCACGCCACGCCCGCCACAACGAGCAGCGCGACGAGGCGAAGCATGGGGGAAGGAGTCTACGGGTGGCGACGACGCTGAAGGCACAGCTCCGGGAGGAGATCACGTCCGCGATGCGATCGGGCGACAAGGTGCGTCTCAGCGCCCTTCGCATGCTCTCGGCGGCCGTCACGAACCGTGAGAAGGAGGTTCGCCACGATCTCTCCGACGAGGAGGTCCGCGAGGTCGCCGGCAAGGAGGTCAAGAAGCACGTCGAGTCGATCGAAGCCTTCGAGAAGGCCGGACGACAGGAGCTCGCGGACAAGGAGCGGGCGGAACAGGAGGCGGTGTCCGGCTACGCCCCGACCCAGCTGACGGAGGAGCAGGTGGATGCGCTCGTCGACGAGGCCTTCGCTGAGACGGGGGCAAGCGCACCGGGAGACTTCGGCGCCGTGATGGGTTTCGTGATGGGCCGCGCGAAAGGGCAGGTGGATGGGTCGACCGTGCAGCGGAAGGTCAAGGAACGGCTCGGCTGACGAACGCGATCGCGGTGTTCCCTCCTCCTCCTCCGTTGCCATTCCCGTTCCCTGGCCCGGGGCTCGGTGAAGGTGATGGGCTGGGGCTGGGCTTCGGCTTTGGCTTGGGGCCGACCCCGACGACGAGGGTCACGGACGAGCCTTCCTTGACCTTGGTTCCACCGACGGGATCCATACTGAGGACGATCCCGTCCTTGCTGGGCTTCTTGACCGCTTGATCGACGACGGTGACGAACACATGGATCGCGCCCAGCGCACCGGTCGCCGCGTCTTGCGTCAGCCCCACCACGTCGGGGAGCGTGTGGATCGGGGCGACGCCGTTGCTCACCGAGAGCGAGACGACCAGGGTGGGCACCGTCTGCGTCCCGGCGGATGGATCCTGGGCGACGACCGTGCCTGCCGGCAGGTACGAGGGCACGATATGCGCGGCCGTTTGCAGATGGGCGGCGCGGATCAGCTGTCGTGCTTCTGTGATCGGCTTCCCGATCACGCTCGGGACCGTCGTGAGCCCTGATGCGGGGAACTGTTTCGCGGGGTACCCCTCGAGCACCTTCAACATGAAGGCCTTCCAGATCGGCGCGGCGACCGTTGATCCGAAGACGTCGTACCCCCAGTAGTCGGCGAGCGGGTACGGCCTGCCCTGCGATCCGACCCAGACCGCCGTCACGACCTGTTTCGTATACCCGGCGAACCAGACGTTCGTGTTGTCCTGCGCCGTCCCCGTCTTCCCCGCGATCGGCCACTTGCCCCAGCCGCTCGAGAACACGGACGCGGCGGTCCCGTAGGTGACCGGTCCCTTCAACAGGTCGGTGACGAGGTTCGCGATCGGCGCCGGCACGACCTGCTGGCAGTCGGGACGCTGCCGGTACAGGATCTGGCCGGCCCGAAGGATCTCGCCGACCGCGAACGGCTTGCAGTGGACCCCGCTGTTCGCCAGGGTCTGGTACCCCGAGGCCTGGTCCAGGGGCGAGATCCCGACCGAGCCGGTCGCGAGTGCGCACACGGCCGGCAGCGGCGTGGTGATGCCCATCGCGTGCGCGACCTCGACGACGTTCTCCGGCCCGACGTCCAGGATCAGCCGAGCGAACACGGCATTCACGGAGTGGGCGGTTGCGTCGTACAGGTTCATGTTGCCGAGACTCGTCCCCTCCGCGTTGATCACGACCCACGGCTGGCCGTTGGTCGTGCACCGAGGATCGGGGATCACGCCCTGGACACCCGAGTAGATCGCGTTCGGTGAGATCCCCTGCTCGAACGCGGCCGTCAACACGTACGGCTTGAACGACGACCCCGGCTGATGAACGGTCGTGACGGTATCGACCTCGTCCTTCTGATAGTGCTTGCCCGAGAGCATCGTCTTGATCGCCCCCGTCTGTACGTCGAGCGACACGAGCCCGACGTCCGCGGTCGGGCGGTGTTCCGGGTGGGACGGGGTCGCCGCCCATGGCTGGTCTGCGGCTTCCTGCGCGGCGCGTTGCCAGCTCGGGTCGAACGTCGTGACGATGCTGAGGCCGCCTTCGGCCAGCGCCTTGTCGCGCAGGTCCGGGGTGGCTCCCAGGAAGGAGTACCAGCCGTTCGGGTTGTCGTGGATCTGCTCCTTCACGTAATCGACGATGAACGGCGGCTTCGGCAGGTGGACCTCGCCGACGTTCCTCGCGAGCCCGAGGGGCTGCTTCTTCGCCCTGGCCCCCTGTTGGCTCGTCACGCCCCCGTTGCCCGGACCAAGCCCGATCATCCTGTTGAGGACGTCGTTGCGCCGGAGTCGCGCCTTTCGCGGCCGCTGCAACGGGTCGTAGTAGTTGGGCGCCCGGATCAACCCCGCCAGCAGGGCCGCTTGCGGCAGCGTGAGCTTCGAGGCGGGTACATGGAAGTAGAACTGCGCCGCGGTGGCGATGCCGTAGACGTTGTTCCCGAGGTACACCTGGTTCAGGTACATCTCCAGGATCCGGTCCTTCGAGTACTTCTGTTCGACCCGCATCGCCAGCGCGAGCTCTTGGAACTTGCGACCGAACGATCGGTTCGTCGGATCGAGCCCGAGGGTGAGCTTCACGAGCTGCTGGGTGATCGTGGAGCCGCCCTGCACGAACTCCCCGGCGCGGATGTTCGCGGCGAGGGCGCGCATCATCGAGGACAGGTTGAGGGCCCCGTGGTCGTAGAAGCCCGAATCCTCGATCGCGAGGACCGCCGTGCGCGCCACCGGCGCGATCTCATGGAGCGGTACGATCTCGCGGTTATCCAGGTAGACGTGGGCGAGGACCGTCTTCCCGTCGTTCGCATAGATCGTGGAGCGCTGTGGGATGGGCGGGATCCGCGTGAAGTTCGCCCCGGCGGCTGTGAGTTTCTTGTCGAGCTCCTTGACGCCCAGGCTGATGCCTAGGAATGGGGGCGCGATGACGACCGCCGTCAAACCGGCCGTCGCGACGATCACCGGCACGAGCAATAACAACGCGACCGGCTTGAATGCCCACCGGTCGGTGACCGGACGCGTCGGCATCCGGTGGGAAGGCGGCAACGAGGTGCGCATGGGGATCCAACGCGAGGATACCCCGAGGCGGTCGGTAGCATGGAACGTCCATGAACGCGCGTTCGGCGCTCCGTCTGGCCCTGTTCGTCGGCGTCCTAGCGTCGTCGATCGCACCGGCCCTGGCCGCGGATGCGCAACCGGCGGCGCTGCCGTCGATCGATGTCATCAAGGTCGAGGGAACGTTGGACCGGCCCCTGCTCGACTTCGTCAACGGGATGCTGGATGACGCCTCGGCCCGGGGAGCGACGGTGGTGCTCGAGCTCGACAGTGCGGGCGGGATCGGGCAGAGCGCCGTCGGGCTCGCCGATCGCATCCCGCAGATGTCCGTGCCCGTGATCGTGTGGGTCGGCCCGGTCCCGGCGCGAGCGAGCGGAGCGGCGATGCTCCTGATGCTCGCGTCTTCGTTGTCGTCGGTGGCGCCGGGATCGCAGACGGGACCCCTCGACCCGGTGGACCTGCTGCATCCCGACACGCCGGTCCCGGGTCTCGACGCACGGATCGACGGGTGGCTGCAGGCGCGCGGTCGGGCCGTGGATCGGGCGCACGAGGACGAGGCGCTCGACGCCCAGCAGTCGCTGGACGACGGGTTCGCGGAGGTGGCGTATCCGTCGGTCCTCGACCTGCTGAACGGCATCGACGGCATGACGGTGCCTACGGCGTCCGGCCCGGTCGTGCTGCACACGCACATCGCGTCCACCGACGCGGAGGCGCAGGCCGGAAGGGGCGTGACGATCCGCTTCGCGGAGCTCGGCCCCGTCCGACGGGTCGAACACGCCGTGGCGTCGCCCTCCATGATCTACGTCCTGCTGGTCTTCGGGCTCGCGTGTCTCGCGTTCGAGACGACCCAGCCCGGGTTCGGGTTCGCCGGGTTCGCGGGACTGTTCCTCCTCGCCCTGGCGGTCTACGGGATCACGGTCGTCCCGCCCACCTGGTTCGGGCTGGCCGTCATCGTCGCCGGACTGGGCGCGCTCGCCCTCGATGTCCGTCTGCGACGGTTCGGGGTGCTCACCTGGGGCGGGACCGCCGTGTTCGCGCTCGGGTCGGTCCTCGTCTACGGCCGCGTCGCCGACCCGATCCGGATCTCCCCCTGGCTGATCGCCGGCGCGACGATCGCGGTCTTCCTGTTCTTCGGGTTCGCTCTCACGGTTGCGATCGCCTCGCGCGACCGGATCGTCTCCACGCAGCGAGGGCTGATCGGATTGATCGGGGAAGCCCGGGGGAAGATGGCCCCCGACGGACCGGTGTTCGTCAAGGGCGCGCTCTGGCGGGGACGGAGCCTGGGCGAGCCCATCGCCACCGGCACGCGGGTCCGGGTCCGTGGCGTCGACGGGCTCGTGCTCAAGGTGGAGCCCGAGTCGGAGCCCTTGGCTCCCAACGACTGATCCGCTTCGACGTCAGCCGGCCTGTCTATGGAGTTCCCGTGACGGTGGCGCGACGGGAATCTCGGACGGTCTCGTTCGCGAACAACCGGATAGATGGACGTGGCGTTCGGATCGTGGTGGGAGCGAGCGGTCTGCCGGGGGCAGGACGCAGCCTACTTCTTCGCTCCGTCCTACTTCGAGAAGCGAGCCGAGAAGAACGCCCGCGAGGCGGTCGCGAAGGCTCTCTGCGTTCGTTGTCCGGTGCGTGAGCCGTGCCTGGAGTTCGCCCTGCATACCCGCGACCCCCACGGGGTCTGGGGTGGGATGAACGAGATGGAACGCCGAGCCCTCCTGCGAGCTCGAGCTCGCGAGGCGACCGAGCAGCGCGAAGCCGTCTGACCGGGCGGCGGCCGGCGTGCGAGGATGCCCGGCATGAACGACGAGAAGATCCTCGGCCGGCTCCGCGAGCTCGGCATCGAGCTCCCACCACCGCCGGCAGCGGTCGCCGCGTATCTCCCGTGCGTCGTCCATGGCTCGTTCGCCTTCGTCGCCGGGCAGATCGCGATGACCGACGGCGTGGTCCTTCACCCCGGAGCGCTCGGGGATGGCGTCAGCATCGACGAGGGCGTCGACGCGGCGCGACAGGCTGCGCTGCAGGCCCTCTCGGCCCTACGTGACGTGCTCGGGGGTTCGTTCGAGCGGCTCGAGCGGATCCTGCAGGTGACCGTGTTCGTCGCCTGTGCGCCGAGTTTCGTCGACCATCCGAAGGTCGCCAACGGCGCGAGCGAGCTCCTGGCGGAGATCCTCGGCGAGACGGGCCGGCACGCGCGCGCCGCGGCCGGCGTGCCGTCGCTGCCCTTTGGCGCTCCCGTCGAGCTCGTGATGACGGCGGCCGTGCGGGCGGCGTAGCTCAGTCGTCGCGGGGGAAGCGCAGGTCGCCGCGTCGCCGGGTGATCCCTTGGCCGTCGAGCCATTCCGCCAGCGGGACCGCGAACTTCCGACTCGTGCCGAGGACCTCGCGGAGCATGCTCACGGTGACCCCGTCCGCGGCGTGCCCGCGGACGAGCTCGATCGCTCGCTCGACCAGGGACGGCGAGACGACGAGCTCGGGCGAGATGCGGACGACGGCTCCGGCGCGTGACGCGGCGTCGATCACGTCGCGACGGGTTCCGGCGCGGAGCAGCTCCTTGACCGTCGGGGGTTGGGCGTCGTGCTCGCCCGAGATCGCGTCGAGGAGCGTGCGGACGTC
>JALYLP010000546.1 GCA_030774195.1 Actinomycetota bacterium
TCTGCGCCTCGCGTTCCGTGAAGAAGCTGACGGGGGCATCGGACTCGTCCGCGAGCACCTTCCGGACGGGCTCGACGTCATCCCTTCCCTTGAAGCTCAAGAGGACATAGACGCCGAATGTGCCGTCCCCGTGGCGGATGAGCCCCGAGGAGATGTTCAGCCCGAAGTCGCCCTGCTCGCTCGGCAAAGCGCCAACCCACGCTCGATGAGCGGACCTATGTCCTTCTTCAATCCACCTGAGGCATCCGCCCAAAGCGGGTCGATGTCTGGCCACTTATGCATCCCAACCGCCAGTCCGTTGACGGCGTACGTCGTGCCGTCGTCGGTCGCAAAAGTAACCGCACCCGCTCCCTCGCAATGCAAGGTGCCACCGTCCACGGTGAGGGGCCAATCGTTGCCCATGTCCTGCCGAGTGACATGGCCTGCATCGCCCGCGCCGCCCGAAGACGAACATGCACAAAGGACGACGGCTAGGCCGACAAGGAAACGGCGGATCATGTGTTGGCGTGTCCCTAGCGCCGAAGTTCGCCGCGCGCTCAAGGCGGACTCAGGTAAACGTGGAAAGCCAGTCCCTTACCAAGTTCTCGCACACGCTTGTCTATCCTCGCCTCCATCTGTTCAAGGAGATCACGGTTAGTCGTGCCCGGGCCGTAGACATCGACTTGCACCACTTGTTCCGTGAACCGCTCCGGCTCCGAGAAGAACTCCAGAACGAGGTCCAGGTCGTCCGACGTAAGGCCGTCGTCAAGGTCAATCTCCACGACAAGTCGCCTCATGTCCTCCACATCGCATTTGACCGCCACCTTTGTCGCTCCCTCCTCGGGACTAGTCGCTGCCCTCGATGCTAGCCTCCGACCGATGAGGGCCGACAGCCATGACAATGGTCTCAGCGGGCTTTGAACTCGTGGGTTACTCCCTCGCATAGACCGTTCTCATCGAATCGAAGCGCTATGTGGTAGCCGGTAGCCTGCCACTGAAGCAACGTCTTGCCTCCGGGCTGCGCGCTCGCGGACTGCGGGGGGCCGACGCGAGCGATGATCTCGTCCCTCGTGCGTCCCTTCAGCGTGCCAAGTCCCCTGAACTTCCCTGCCAGTGACATACCGGGGCTCGGACGATTGAGTGGATGATCGCGTACAGGATCAGCCCGCCCACGAGCGGAGCAATGTAAATAATCGCCGTTGAGTCTGCGACCACGGTCCCCATCACATTTCAGGCCGCATACAGATAACGCCAGTTGCCGCCGTGAGACGAGCACGATCCCGAGATTCCGCCCGACTTGCTGAACCACCCGTCCTGGCACTCGATGACATAGCCCGATCCGCTCCAGAACGAGGAGATGCAGTCGAAGTAGGAGCAGAAGTCCGCGGGCGGATGCGAGATGTAGCTCCCGCTCTCGAACGTGTAGCACCACGGGTTGCCGAACACGCCGCAAGGTTCGGGCGGTTCAGGCTTCGCGATTACCACGCGAACCGAGCGATGCTCCCGAACCACAGTTCCAGGGTCTAGGGCCTGCTCCAGGACCGTGCCTTTCGGTTTGGGAGAGGCGTGCTCCACGAATGTCCAGCGCAGGTGAGTAGCGCGTAGCGCCGCCCGCGCTTCGGCTATCGACATGCCGACAATCCTCGGAACGGAGACGGGAGGTACGGGCACTCGTGTGGGTGGGGATATGCCTGCCGACGTCCCGGTCGCACTCGTCGCGCTAGGCGGATTCGTCGAAATACGTGTTTCGGGCGAGCAGGCGGCGAGGATCAAAACCGCAGGCAGCAATACACCCAGCCGAATCCGAGCCCCCATCCCGAGTTCAACGCTACCTACGGTATCTCGTGGATACCCGTCGGCCCGAAGGCCTACACGTCTCGCATCGACCTTCTGTGGCGCAGCGGGGATGAAATCCTATCCTCAGCTCACGGGGATCGGGAAACGGGCGAGGTTGGCCCCGTAGAACTCGACGCTCGCGTTAGTGTCCTGGAACCAGGCACTCCAGAAGCGATGGATGCCGTCGATCTGCTCGGGCGTTGTGCCAGCCAGCGTCGTCGCGCCCGCTCCCACCATGTACACCTGCACACCGGTGAGGTCGACCTTGGGGGCCTGCGTCATGAGTTGGTTGATCCCGCCTTGGGACCAGTCCGAGACCGCACCGAGGTGCATCCCGTTCGCCGATTGCACCATGTCGGAAAGAATCACCAGCGTCCGGTCGTTCGAGCCCGGGTACGCGGCGAAGAACTGCTCGGCGAGCGCCAGCGCTCCGAAGACGTCGGTACCGCGGCTCGATCGCCCAAGGATTGCGCTCGCCTCGTCGCGGGCTCCCTGTTCCTGCT
>JALYLP010000547.1 GCA_030774195.1 Actinomycetota bacterium
ATCCCCCCCGGCCAATTGACCTGAACGATGCGGTCCACCTGGACGTGATCGAGGTACCGCGCGACGTCGGCGGCCGGTCCGATCCCCACGAAGACGTCGTCGCCGTCGCCACTCGCCTGGACCGTGACGCCCACCGTCGCCGCGAAGCTGCCGCTGGAAGGGAGCGACTCGCTCAGATCGAGCGTCTCCAACACGAGCGCGTGCCCGCTGCTGGTGCCCTGCGTATCAGGGAGCGTGAACGAGCCGTCGGTCCCCACGAGCACCACGAGGGCGATACCACCGATCGTCATGAACAGACCAAGCAGGACCAAGGGGATCCCGAACCCGAGCTTCAACCCGCGCTTCATGCGGGCCATCCTCCCACGGGGAGGATGGCCCGGATGTTGACCCGGGCATCCCATGGGAGTAGGTGAAGCGTGGTGGGTGAGACAGCTGGGTGAGGCGATCCGGCTCGGCGACATGGTCGCGAGCACGCCGACGACCCGGGACCGCGTCGTCGACTTCCTCCGGGCCGCGAGCATCGTGGCCGTTGTCTTCGGCCACTGGATGATCGGGATCGTCTGGTGGCAGGACGGAGTGCTGCGCACCACGAGCGCCGTCGGCGTGACGACCGGGCTCTGGCTCGCGACGTGGTTCTTCCAGGTGATGCCGATCTTCTTCTTCGTCGGGGGGTTCTCGAACCTCGTCTCCCTCGACGCGTCGCGCCGCCGCGGCGACCCCGACGCGCGCTTCGTGAAGACCCGGGTGATGCGGCTGCTGCGGCCGTCGCTCGTGTTCTTCGCGGTCTGGAGCGGAGTGATCATCGCGATGCACCTGCTCGACGTCGGCGCGCCGACCGGTCCGAGGATCTGGGACGGAACGACGCTCCTGCGCCTGTTCCTCCCGCCCGGGGCGACCTTGCCCTTCGGGCCGCTCTGGTTCCTGGCGGTCTACCTCGTGGTCGTTTGCATCGCTCCGTGGATGGTCGATCTGCACCGCCGGTTCCGGTGGTGGGTGCCGGCCGTCATGGTGGCCGGCGCATGCGTCGCCGACGTGATCGGCTTCGAGTTCGGGATCTCACCCGTCCGATGGGCGAACGTGGCCTTCGTCCTGCTGTTGCCACACCAGCTCGGCTTCTTCTACGCCGACGGCACGTTCGCTCGGGTCTCGAACGGCTTCTTCTGGGCGATGGTGGTGATCGGGCTCGGTGGGCTCGTCGTCCTCACCAACCCACCGTTCTGGAGGCTCTTCGGGGACGTCCGCTTCGACTGGTTCCCGGGGATCGGCGCGTACCCGAAGAGCCTGCTCGGGACCGACGTCGAGCTGGTGTCGAACGCGTATCCGCCGACCGTCTGCTTCCTGCTGGGTGCGATCTGGTCGATCGGCGGCGTGATGCTGCTCCGGCCGTGGCTCGCGCGGTGGCTCCAGCGGACGGGTCCCTGGAAGGTCACGATCGTCCTCAACAGCGTGATCATGACCTTGTTCCTGTGGCACATGACCGCCTACCTCTTCGCGGTGCTGACCCTCTGGCCGCTCGGGCTCGGTCATGAGCACGACAGCACCGCGGGATGGTGGCTGGAACGGCCACTCTGGATCGGGCTGTCCGCCCTCTACCTCGTCGGGCTCGTTGCCGTGTTCGGTCGGTTCGAGCGACCGAGGCGGCCCGAACGGGTCGTCTCCGTCGCCTGATCATCGCGATGGGTGGCAGCGGTCTGCGGCCCGCGTGATGCGGGTCGGTGATGCTACCTTCGGGCATCGTGGATGTCGCCGAACGAGGGCACGGCAGCTCAGCAACAGGGTTGCGAGCGCTCCTGTTGACGGGCTTCGGCATCCTGTTCATGGCGATCGTCGCGACGACCCCGGGCTCGCCGTACCAGCCGCCGCTCACCCCGCGCGGACAGCCTCACGGGATCCTCCGCGACGTCGCCGTGGCGCTTCACCTCGATCGTCTGCAGGGCGATCCGCTGCTCACGATCGGGGTCCTTGCCGCCCTGCTGGCGACCGCCGCGTTCCTCCTGTTGTTGCGCGAAGCCTTCCGCGGGACGGTGTCCGTCGCGGCGGTCGCGGTCGTCGTGGTCGGCGCGCACGCGTTGTTGCTCTTGGTGCCGTTGCTGTTCTCGCGTGACGTCTACTCGTACGCGTTCTACGGTCGGATCGCGGGTATCTACGGGGGCAATCCGTACGTTCAGACACCACTCGATCACTCGAGCGACATGCTGTGGAACTTCGTGGGTCCGCATTGGGTCGACACCCCGGCGTATTACGGGCCCGCGTGGACGTCGTTCTCGGCGATGTTGTCGAAGATCCTCCCGAGGCCGATCGACGACGTGGAGGCGTACCGGTTCATCTCGATCGCGGCGAGCCTCTTGACGTGCGGCGCGATCGTCTGGGTCGTCCGTCGGGTCTGGCCGCAGCGGACCGCCTTCGCGTTGGCGGCGTTCGGCGCCAACCCCGTCGTCCTGTTCCACTCGGTGGCGAGTGGACACAACGACCTCCTCGTGGCACTCGCGATCGTGAGTGCGTACGCGTTGCTCGTATCGAAGCGCGAGTCGGCGGCTGTTGCCGTCCTGACGCTCGCCGCGCTCATCAAGGTCACGGCGCTCTTGCCACTCATCTTGCTGCTGGTCTGGTGCGTGGCGCGTCGAGCACCCGAGGAGCGGCGCGCCGCGTTCGTGTCGCGGGTCGGACTCTCCGCCGGGATCGGCCTGCTCTTCGCACTGCCGTACGTCCAACTGCACGACCCGACGCTCGGGATGTTGGGGTTGGCGGGTCGGGTCGGCTGGTTCGCTCCGCCGGGGGTGGTCGCGAAGGCGGTCGACTTCGTGACCTTCCATACGTTGGGGTGGGCGGTGAAGCTCGGCGCGTTGAGCCTCCTGGCGTGGGGCGTCTGGTCGTTGGCCCGAGCCGTCTGGCGCCGCGCTTCGACAGGGAGCATGTCGGGGAAGGAGCTGGCGGCGGTGTGGGGATGGGCACTGGTGCTCCTCCTGCTCCTCGGTCCCGTCCTGCTCCCGTGGTACGTCGTGTGGGCGTTGCCCTTGGTGTGGGCGCTCCCGAGGGTGCCGAGGGTCGCGGCGCTCGCGGCGAGCTCGATGCTCGGCGTCACGCTCTGGTCGGAAGAGCCGCTGCGCTACCCGGGCGCGTTCGACCTGAACCTGCTGGTGGGATATCTCGTCGTCGTCCCCGTGCTCCTGGTGATGCTGGTTCTCGTCATCCAGGACCTCCGGTCACGGATGGAGCAGGGTCGCCTGTTCGACGACGAGGTTCCGTCGCCCGCGCCGACGATGCTCGCCGGCCAGACGGAGGGCCAGGAGCGCATAACCGATCCCGCCGGCGAGGGCGCAAGCCAGGCTGGCGACCCATCCTCGACCGAGATCCCCGCCGAGGCGCTCTAACCCGAGCGCGACGAGCGTCAGGATCGCCGATCCGAACGCGGGCGAGACGGCGAGCGCAGCGGCAGCGTCGCGGGAGGATCCGCCGAATGCCCACCACGCCCACCCGGCGCCGATCACGATCAGCAAGAGGAACGTTCGGATCGTCGAGCGCACGATCGTCGACGGGTCGGACGGGGCGAGCTCGCCGGGATCAGCAGGCAGTGATCCGATCACGGGGATGTTCGTCGCGATCGTCCCGTCCCATGTGGTGAGACCGGGCGTCGTCATCGCGGATGGATCGCGGTCGAGCTCGGGTGCGACGAAGATCGCGCGCGGACCCGGCGGGATCTGGGCGAGGGAGTCGGCAGACGCCCGGTCGAACACGGGATCGCCGCGCTCCGTCGGCCGCCCCGCCAACAGGTCCTCCGCGCGTCCGAGGAAGATGGACACGTCTCCCGCGCGATCCGGGGGGATGGCTGCGCGGACCGTGTTGAGCCCGTGGGAGAGGTGGAACAGCGCGTAGTCGATGCCTGCGGGGTCATCGGCGACGAACACGAGCGGGGTCCCGGGCGGGGTCGTCGCCGCGATCCGGCCCGCGGTCGTCAGCTCGTTGAGCTCGTCCGGTGAGACGTAGGTCGGCTGCGCGCGCCAGTCCCGCATCGCTGGGTAGACGATCAGCGTGACGAGCACGATCGCGATCGGCCACGCGAGCGCCGGCCGGTGGAGCCGCTCGCCGATCCACACCAAACCGAAGCCGGCGAGGATCGGGAGGCAGAACGCGAAGGTGAGGATCCGGTCGGGCGGAAAGAGGCCGGTCAGCATGCCGACCGGCAGCGCGAGCGCGCTGACGACGGCCCACGTG
>JALYLP010000548.1 GCA_030774195.1 Actinomycetota bacterium
CCGCCGTCGGCGCCGCCCGCGAGGCCGGCGCGGACCTCGTGTTCCTGATCGCGGACGCCGCCGACTGGCCGCAGCAGCTCTACGGGAAGCTCGGGTTCGACCCCGTGGGCACCTTCCGGCAATTCACGAAGCCGCCGCCCGGCGCGACCTATCGTTGAGCCTCCCGTGGGCGACCCGAACGTCCGGTACCATCGGCCGGCCATGTCGTTGATCGAGGACGTCACCGCCCGCGAGATCCTCGATTCGCGAGGGAACCCAACGGTCGAGGTCGACGTCGCCCTCGACGACGGTGCGCTCGGCCGGGCGGCCGTGCCGAGCGGCGCGTCCACCGGCGAGCACGAGGCGCTCGAGCTGCGCGACGCCGAGCCGGGTCGGTACCACGGCAAGGGGGTCCTGCACGCGATCGCCAACGTCAACGGACCCATCGCGAAGGCGGTCCGGGGCATGGACGCCCTCGATCAACGCGGGCTCGACCGCACGCTCATCGACCTCGGTGGGACGCCCACCAAGAGCGGGCTCGGCGCGAACGCCATCCTCGGGGTGTCGCTCGCCGCCGCGAAGGCCGCGGCGGAGTCATCGGGTCAGCAGCTCTTCCGGTACCTCGGAGGACCGAACGCCCATGCGCTCCCGGTTCCCATGTTGAACGTGATCAACGGCGGCGCGCACGCCGACAACGAGCTCGAGTTCCAGGAGTTCATGCTGATGCCCGTCGGCGCCGCGTCGTTCTCTGAGGCGCTCCGCTGGGGCGTGGAGTGCTTCCACGCGTTGCGGGATCTGCTCCACGAGGCCGGGATGTCGACGGCCGTGGGCGATGAGGGCGGTTTCGCCCCCGGCGTCGCCACCGCCGAGGAGGCGTTGGGGTTCCTGATGCGCGCGATCGATCAGGTCGGTCTGGAGCCCGGCGCGGAGATGGCGATCGCGCTCGACCCGGCGGCCTCCCAGTTCTACAAGGATGCCCGCTATCACCTCGAGGGTGCCGACCGGACGGCGGACGACATGACCGCCTTCTGGTCCGACGTGCTCGATCGGTTCCCGATCGTCTCGCTGGAGGATCCGCTCGCGGAGGACGATTGGGAGGGATGGGTCTCCCTCACGCACGCGCTCGGCAACCGCGTCCAGGTCGTCGGCGACGATCTGTTCGTGACGAACACCGAGCGGCTCGAGCGAGGGATCAGGACCGGCGCGGCGAACGCGATCTTGATCAAGGTGAACCAGATCGGAACCCTCACAGAGACGTTGGACGCGATCGAGGCGGCACAGCGCGCGAGCTTCGGCGTCGTCGTGTCGCACCGGAGCGGGGAGACGGAAGACACCGCCATCTCGGATCTGGCGGTTGCGACCAACGCGGGGCAGATGAAGTCCGGGGCTCCATCCCGCGGCGAGCGGACGGCTAAGTACAACCAGCTTCTGCGGATCGAGGGATCGCTCGGCGAGGATGCTCGGTTCGGCTCGCCGTTCGCGCCGCTCGGGGGCGATCGAGCGCCATGAGCGCGCGGGCAACGGCGACTTCCCCCGCCGCAGCCCGGGGGAACGATCGGAATCGACCGAGCGGCCGGTCGGGCCGGGTCCGGTTGACGCCGCGCGCCTCGATCCTGCTCTTCGCCGTCTTCGTCGTGGCCGTCTTCGCGGTCGCTCCGATGCGGGCGTACCTCGTCCAGCGTTCCGACCTGCAGGGGCTTCAGCGACAGGCAGACGAGCTGGAGCAACAGAACACCGAGCTCGAGGGGCGGATCGCGGACCTGAACGACCCATCGACGCTCGAGAGACTGGCCCGCGAATGCCTCGGGATGGTCAACCCCGGCGAGATCGCGTTCGTGCCGATCCCGAAGGGTCGCGCGCCCACCCTGCCCGACTGCGGCTGAGTCGCGATCCGCCTCAGCCAGCCTCGAACGCCATCACGACCGAGTCGCACACGCGCCGGTACCCGATCCTCACGTAGATCGCGTTCGACGTCGGGTTCGCCAGATCGGTGTGGAGGAAGCAGAAGCGCCGGCCGCTCGCGAGCTGCTGGCGACTGAGGTCGGCGACCAACGAGGTCGCGTACCCGTGGCCGCGGAGTCCGGGCGGCGTGTACACCGGCCCGATCCGGATCCCGTTCGGGGTCGGGCTCCCGAACCCGGACAGCGACGCGACCTGCTCTTCGTCCTCCCACAACCAGACGCCCTCTTCGTCGGATCCGAGCACCGACGCGAGGCGGCGGCGGCGCTCCTCGGAATCGCCACGCATCGCGTCGGGAACAACCTCGTCCTCGAACGCCTGGAGCCAGCCCGTGATCAGCTCCAGATCGTCGGTGGTCGCGGTCCGCGGCGTGCCGGCTGCCGCCGGC
>JALYLP010000549.1 GCA_030774195.1 Actinomycetota bacterium
AGGGAGCGCGCGGAGATCGTCACCGACCGACTGGGTCCGTCGGATTTCAACATGCCGTGGATCAACGCGCGGGCGGACCTGGTGGGGGCGCAGCTGCTGATGGACGATCTCGCTCCGGTGGAGCGGACGTGGCCGGCGCTCTGGGAGGATGCCGTCGCGAGCGAAGCGTGGGAGCGCTGGCTAGTGAGTGGCCGCCTCGCGGCGAACCGAGCCGAGCTCGATCTCGCGCTCGGCCGGATCGATGACGCGGTGACGTGGTGCCAGCGGGCGCTCGATCTCGCCACGCGAGTGAGCAGGCGGAAGTACGTCGTGACCGCACTCACGACGCTCGGCCGGGCGCTGATCGCACGGGGTGATGTCGGGGACGCAACGACAGAGCTCCGCTCGGCAGTCACGCTCGCCGACGAGCTGGGGTCGCCGCACCTGCGCTGGCAGAGCCGCGCCGCCCTCGCGATCGCGGAGCGCGTGAACGGCGCCGGTCAGCGTGGGGATGAGCACGCACGTGAGGCGACGGAAATCATCGACACGATCGCCCGTGGGCTCTCGCCCGAGCATGCCACGACCTACGTCGCCGCAGCGCCTGTGGTGGAAGCCCTCGACCTGGCTCGATGAGCCTTGTGAGAGATGGAGCTATCGCCCGCCCGGGTTCGTCCCGCATTCGTCCCGCGAACGACCGGGAGACGTCAAGAAACGACGGGAACGACTGAGCGGCAATCGCTCAGGCCAGGAGTCAAGTCCGCGCATCGCCGCAGGTGGCCAGGGTGGCCCCGCGAACACTCTCAAGGTGGAGACACGGGTTCGAACCCCGTTGGGACTACAAGGAAACGCGCAGATCAGGGGCGGGCCTTCCCGAAATACATCAACTCCCAGAGCGCGTCGTTCGTGTGACTCTCCACCAGCTGCTCGCCCGTGTACTGCTCGATACGCAGCTCTCCGGCGAACCGCAGGTACGCGCCGTCGAACCCCGCGAGCCGTGCTGCCACCTTCTTGGGTCCCTTGAGGTTGTCGATGAACTTGTCCGAGGCGATATCGGAGTACCGGGTGAAGGTGACAACGTATCGCTCTTCGCCATCGGCGTACGTGTAGCGGGTCACGTCCCCGACGGGCTTTCCGGTCACCGTGTCCGTGTATCGGCCCAGCTCCTCGAACGTGACCTTGCCGCCGTCGTCCGCGGTCAGCTCCCCGTCGCGGGCGAGCATGAACACCGGTAGCGCCGCGTACCCGTAACGCTTCTCCGCCGTGATGTACGAGGCGATCACCGAATAGGGGCCGGCCGCGCCGCGCGCCCAGTACCAGTGGTGCATGAGGTCGAGCATCGGAGCGTTGCCCCAGTTGTGGTCGTGGTAGCCGACGCCCGTGACGGTACGGCTATCGCCGCCGACCTTGTAAGTCGCCTCGACCCTGCCCTGCGGCACGGAGGGCAGCCACGCGAAGTATCGCTCGCCCTCCTCGCCGAAGAGCCAGTACCCGGTCTCGGGGCGCCAGGCGGGCACCTGCCCGATCAGCGTGATGTCGACCTCGACGTCCTCCACAGAGGCGCGGACCTTGTACGTGTGCAGGTCGCCCGCGAACGCGTTGTCGCCGATCCGGACCTCGCAGGTCTCGGTGGAGGCGGAGAAGGTCTCGGCGGCGAACTCCCCGATCTTCTCTATCGAGGTGCCGTCGGGCAGGGTCAGATCGATGCGGATCGCCGGGCTGAGCGGCTTGCTGACGGCGGCGAAATCCTTGGTCAGGAAGACGACGACGAGCTTCGCGCCATCGTCCAGGACCGCATCGAAGTACCACCACTCGTATGTGCCCCGGGAGCCGTCGGTACGCATCCCGTCCTCCCACGGCTTGATCGCGTGGGGCTCGACGCCGATCCGCGCGTAATCGTCCGGGGTGCTGCCCAGGCGAGCAGGGACAATCGCGGCGCTGTTGAGGGACATGGGGTCACGCTCCTTTCCGGATGCCATCGGCTCGACTATAATTGTCCATCTGTCTATTTCAGACAGGATACGACGTTTCCCCTATCCGAGCAAACAGGAGGCAGGACATGGCCCAGTCCGCAGTGACTCGACGGGGGCGGGGTCGCCCACGCGCCGGCGAGGAGATCGACCTGACCCTGATGCTGCAGGCCGCCCTGGACGCGTTCGCCGAGACCGGCTACGACGGGACGTCCGTGCGCGAGCTCAGCCGGCGCCTGGGCGTGAGCCATGCCTTGCTCACCTCGCGTTTCGGCTCCAAGGAAGGTTTGTGGTTCGCGGCGATGGAGCATGCCCTCGCCGACGCCGAGCGCACCTGGCGCGAGGTCGCCGACTCCCCCGACCTCGACGACCTCGAAGCCCTCCGCCGAGGAGTCGTCCGCCAGGTCGTCTTCTCTGCGGCGCACCCTCAGGTGCTGCGGATCATGAGCCACGAGGGAGCGATCGACAGCCCGCGCGTGCGCTTCGTCATCGACCGCTTCGTCAACCCGCTGCGCCCCGCGGTCGAACGCCTCCTCGCCCGGCTCGTCGCGGCCGGCCGCATCCGCCCCGTCCCCTACGCCACGCTTCACTACCTGGTCACCTTCGGCGGCGGAGCGCTCTTCGCCAACCCCGTCGAGTCGGCGCTCCTCGGCGCGCCCGCGCACCCCGACGCGGAGTACATCCGCGCCCATGCCGAAGCCGTGGCAGACGTGCTCATCGCCGGTGTCGCGGTGAGACCGCTCGGCCGAGGACCCAGGGAAGATCGAAGGCGGTAGCCCCC
>JALYLP010000550.1 GCA_030774195.1 Actinomycetota bacterium
GTCCCAGCCAGCGTCAGTGCGGGCTCGCGTCCGAGCCGCTGTGGGGATAGGCGACGAACGGGAACGCCGACAGGAAGGACGACTCGTTGGCGTCGACCCCGTCGCCCAGCGTGTCCGCCGCGGTGTCGTGGTTCGGCAACAGGACCCCCATCGCCACGCGGAGCGCGATGTCGATCGTGTCGTCCGACAGTCGGCGACCGTTCGGGAACCCCTGGACGTCGCCGGCGAGCACCCCGAGGCGGCTGCACGCGGGCGCACCGCCCGTTCCGCAGAGTGGGGTGTTCATGTTCAGCCGGAGCATCTCGGACGGGGCCAGGTTGGTGGGTCGGTTGAGCCCGTCGAGTCCCTTCAGGAAGACCGTCACCAGATCCGACCGCTGGATCCCGGCCTGGCTCGGGTTCGAGTCCAACACGGTGGGGAACGCGCCCGGGTACACCGCGTTCAACAGATGCGGCAACTCAGGATCGTTCACCGCGGGAAGGAACTGGGCATCGTCCTTCGGCTTCGAGGCGTTGAAGTAGTCCTTGAGGCCAACCGGGACGACGACCTCGTTGACGAGCGGCATCCCCAGCCGGGAAACCTGCACGTCGTTGCCGGTGAAGGTCTGCGTGCCGTCGGTGTGCTGCACACGCATGCTCGGGCGTGACGCCGTGTTCCAGATCCCGATGACCGAGTCGTTCGGGCCTCGGAGCTGACCACGGGGGACCGACAGGACCATCGTGTTGACGTTGAACCCGGTGAGGGTGTCGTCGCCGGCCTCGCTGAAGTTGCCCCCGTAGAGGAGGTCGAAGACCCGCAGATCGAGGAAGAAGGCGTCGTCGGACTGTCCGACCCAGGAACGGACCCCCGCCCCGGTGGTCGTGACCGCGGCGTCGAACAGGTCGGCGTTGTAGTTCGGCATGGAGCCGGCACCGACGTTGCTCGGAGCGACCTTCGCGTTGTTGATCAGCACGACGCTGTTCCCGCTCTTGATCCGGGTCAGGTCGTACGTCTGATAGATGTTGAGGTTCGGGTCGTTGAGGCTCGTGACCGGACCCGTCGCATAGAGGAACGTCGCGCCCGACCGGTAGTGGGTCGTGAAGGTCCACCGGTAGATGATGTCGGGCCGCGCGTCGCCGTTGTTATCGATGTTGACGTCGTAGTTCGTGTGCTCGGCGAACAGGTAGAAGTTCGGCCCTCCCGCCGGCTCCTCGAAGGGGATCCAGGAGCTGACGAAGCTGATCGAGTTGGGCTGATCCGGCGACCGGAACGCGTAGAGATCCGTGTTGTCGATCTGCGGATCGGCCGCGGTGAGCGGCGCCTCGCGGTGGCTCGACGCGCGGGACGCGATCGGTGCGAGACCCACGAAGATGCTCGCTCCGAGCGCGGCCGCGGCGGTCCCCGCGATCAGCGCCTTGCGGAAGTTGGACATGGCGAAGCTGACTCCTTCCCACGTTGGCGTTCGTACGACGACCCGCGCGCCCGGCTCCGGCGGCCCTCCCGCCCTGGAGCCGCCACGATCCCCCTTCCTCATGGCGGCGGTCCGAGGGTGCTTCGCGCTCCTCGGCGCATCGGATGACTCGAAGACGACCCGGTCGACTCAGAACGTCAGAACGTCAGGACGTCTGGATCGGCTGCGGCAGCGGCGCGCGACGTGAGGCGCGGACGAACCCCGCGAACATCACGCAGATCCCGGCCACGATCGTGAGGATGAGACCCGGCAGGACCCCCGCGGCGGCGAAGGCGGCGCCGCCCGCGACGATGGTCGCGCCCACCGCGATCAGGAGCGTGCCGACGAACCGATCCGTGAGCTCCGGACGCCCGCGCATCTTCCACGCGGACCACAACGTCCCGAGCAGGAGGATCACGTAGGCGGGGTAGGCGACGAGCTGAGCGAGCCGGTGGGCGGGCGTCCCCGAGCCGAACACGTCGCGACCCAACGGGAGCCGGTCCGCAAAGGCAGCAGGGTTCACGCTCGCTCCACGGAGCACCGTGAACGTGTACGCCGTCACGAACACGAGCACGAGCCAGACCGCCCAGAGCACCCACCGGCGGCGGAAGAGCAGCACGAGCTCACCGCCCGCAAGGAACGCGACGTTGAGCACGGCGCCGAAGGCCCAGTACAGGATGAACCACGTCCGGGTCCAGCCGGAGAGGACCCCTGCCGTCACTGCGATCGACGCGACGCCGTACATCGCCAGGGCGATCGCCCACAGCAGCTGCGCCTGGCCGCGCCGGATGGCGAATTGCTTGCCCAGCATCGCCGCGAACACGAACGCGACGATCGCCGCGACCACCGGGAAGACCCACATGCGGGGAAGGATACGTGGCTCGGGCACGACCGCCGAGGCGGGCCGCGGACGGCTAGCCTTGGTCACCCATGGCCGGGCCACGTCTGCTGTTCTCCACCGCCGCCTTCTTCGCGCGCCCCCTCGGCGACACGTTCGGGCTCGTCGCGGCGTGCGGGTACACGGGGGTCGAAGTGATGGTCACGAGGGATCCCGCCAGCCAAGACGCCACGGTGATGCGGAAGCTGGCGGACGAGCACGGACTGGAGATCGGAGCGATCCACGCGCCGTCCCTGCTGCTCACCCGCCGGATCTGGGGAACCGACCCGATCGGCAAGATCGAACGAGCGGCCGAGGTCGCGGCGGACGCGGGTGTCCCGACCGTCGTAACCCATCCGCCGTACCGATGGCAGCGCGGCTACCGGCAGCGGCTGCACGCGACGCTCCCCGCCGTGGAGGCGCGCACCGGCGTCACGGTCGGCATCGAGAACATGTTCCCGGTCCACGTGGGGTCGCACCCGTTGATGCTCCACGCGAACCAGGATCTGGACGAGCTCGAAGGCATCCGGCATCTCGTGCTGGACACGTCGCACGCGGCCGTCGCGAAGCACGATCTGATCGACGTACGCCGGCGCTTCGGCGACCGGCTCCGGCACGTCCACCTGTCGGACAACGCCGGGCGAGGATGGGACTCGCACCTGCCTCCCGGCCAGGGCGTGCTCGCGCTCGACGACTTCCTCGACGATCTCGTTGCCTGCGGCTACGCCGGAGCGGTGTCGCTCGAGGTCGATCTGCGCCGCTACCTCACCGAGCCGAAGAAGCTGAACGCGATCCTCATCCGCATGCGCGAAGAGGTCGAGACGAGGCTGGCTGGCTCGGCGGGGTAGCGGCGCGCGGCCCGATATCCTCGGGCAGTGCGCCGCGGCACCGCCATCACGTTGATCGTCCTATTCGTGTTGCTCGCCTTCGCCTTGATCGCGCAGCTGCGACAGCCGACGCCGACGCAACCGTACCCGGGCCCCGCGAGCGGAACCGAGCTGCCCTCGCTCTCTCCTTCGAGCTGAGTTCGCTACTCGAGGACGACGGTCGAGCCCTCGCCCAGATGGAGCATCTCGGCGGCGCTCCCCTTGTTCACCACGAGCGCGACGAACCCCTGCGAGTCGACGATGACCCCCAACCCGTGCTCGGGAAGGTCGGTGAACGTCTCAACGAGCGGCACGCGCGAACCCGCCACGCCGACCGTGCCTTCGATGCCGGCATCCACCAGGTGCTCGCGCGTCACGTTGAGCTGCACGTTCCCGAAGCCGTCCACCCCGATCACCCGAGCCCCGATCGCGTCCGGGGCCACCATCGGCCCCGGCACCTCGAGCACCTGCAAGTGCTCCGGGTCCAGGCGCGGGCCGATCGTCTCGAGCGGCGTGCCCATCGCGAGGTGCGCGGCGGCTGGAGCGAACACATCGCGACCGTGGAAGGTGTTGGACATCGGATGGAGCACGATGCCGGGTGAGGAGATCTCGAAGGCGGCCTCGGCACCACCGAGCTCAGCCCACGCGAGCGAGAGCACGCCGTTGTCCGGACCGACCAGCAGCGCGCCGGTACCGGCGCGGATCGCGACGGCCCGACGTTCCGAGCCGACGCCCGGATCGACCACCGCGCAATACACGGCGTCGTCAGGGAGGTAGGGGGCCGCGCGGGAAAGGACGAGCGCGCCCCTCATCACGTCTTGTCGCGGGACCGCGTGGGTAAGATCGATCACCGACGCATCGGGGGCGATCCGGAGCATCACCCCGTGACACACGCCGACGAACTCATCACGCAGCCCGTAATCCGTGCAGAACACGATCGGTCGGGTCACGGCGCCTCCGCGGGATGCAGGTACGTCGCGAGCCACGCGTCGATCAGCTGCCCGACGTGGCTCCCCTGGCTGCCGGAGAGCAGGTCGGTCCCGTGATCGTCCGCCGTGACGATCTCGAGCCGCTTCGGCTGGGGGCTCTGGTCGTAGAAGTACTGCGCAGCACCCGCCGCACCCGCGGGGTCACCGAGGCCGGCGATGAAGAGCTTCGCGCCCGTGATGTTCGTGAGCACGTCCGGGCCCGCCGCGAGCGGATCCAGCACCTCGGGCGCGGACAAGGTGATCACGGCCGGAACGTCCTGCCGACCCGAGGCGACCATCAGCGACGCGATCCCCCCGAGGCAGGCGCCGATCAGCGCCACACGAGCCGGACCATCGGACCGCAGGAACGTGAGCGCGGCGGTGAGGTCGGTCGGCGCGGCGTTCACGTCCTTCTGCCCCTCCGAACACCCTCCGTCACCGCCCGGGCAATACCCGCGCAGATCGAAAGTCAAAACACGGTAGCCCGCCGCGGCCAGGTGGGCCGCCTCTGCGAACCACGAGGTCTGATCCGCCGGGAGCATATGCGCGAGCACGATCCCCTCGACGGCGTCTCCGGGTCCGAAGACCCGCCCGGACAATCGGACGCCGTCCGTGGTCGAGAACGAAACCGGCGTGGATCCGAACGCGGATATGGTGGGCGATCCCGCGGAACACGACGGGAAGAGAACCGAAAGCGTTACCGCGAGCAACGGCAGGAGCCGGGGGCGGTTCGGCACGCCCACGCGGGGGCTCCTCGCGCTCTACTTGCCCAGCTTCAAACGCTGGTGCCGGGTGCGCTTCAGGAGCTTCTTGTGCTTCTTCTTGCGCATCTTCTTCCTGCGCTTCTTGATCAGGGACGGCAACCCATCACGCCTTTCACTCGGTCCCGAAGAGGTTCCGGAGGTCCACGCGCTTGACGCGGTATGTGTCCTCCAGGCGAACGGATCCCAGTCTAAGCGCTTTGGGGGGCTCTGCCACCGGCGAGAGCAGCCGGAGGCCGCCGTCGCCGGCCACGTGCTCCAGGACGCCGAGCCCGGTGAACCCGCCGTGGCCGTCGGATAACCCGACCAGGAGCCGGTCGAGGGTGCGCAGGTCGAACATCGGCGGCAGCGTCGGCATGAACACCGTCGGCCGAACGCGGAACCGCTGCAGCGGGGCGCTCTCGAAATACCGCCCCATAGCCTTCTCGCGCATCGCCATCCGATCCTCGACGCTGCCCGGCTTGACGTCCGGATGGACCGGCGCCGTCACGGACTCGATCCCGAAGAACCGATCGACCACGCCGAGGATCGGCTCGAGCTCCTCGCCGCGCTGGAGGCCGATCACGAGGTCGGGCTCCAGCACGTCGACCTTGTAGTACTTCACCAGCTGACCCCGGATCCCGGAGACCTCGCCGCCCGTGTCCACGATCAGCAGCTCCGCGCCCTCGCTGCGCGCTCGGTCTCGCAGGCGACCGAGCGCCCCGACCAACGGGACGAGGTGATCCTGCGGCGAGATCGAGCCGACGAACCCGAGGACGTCTGCTTCCGACATCCGCTCGGGGATCAGGTCGTCCGGTTCGCGGATGTGCTTCATACCCACCGTCGCGGGTGGACCGACCGTCTTCTGGGCCACGTCCGCATCGATGTAGGCGACCCGTCTGCCGAGCCGCAACGCGAACGCGGCGGTCGCCCGCGCGAGGGTGCTCTTGCCGGAATCGAGCCCGCCGAGGAACAGGACCGAGCGGGCGTGCCGTGCTGCCTGATCGACGAGCTGCTCGTGCTCGTTCATCGTGGGTCCTCCGTAGGTTCGCGGAGGTCCCGGCTGTTAGGTGACGGTCGCTACATCGCTTCGGTGTAGCGCTTGCTCAGGTAGTCGTCGACGTCGTCCTCGCGGAGGCGGTAACTCCGGCCGACCCGCAACGCGGGCATCTGCCCTTCCTTGATCAGCCGGTAGACGGTCATCCTGGATACGCGCAGGAGGTCAGCGACCTCGTTCACGGTCAACAGCCGAGCCTCGGTGAAAGGTGCTCTCATGGTGTGGCGCGATGGTAGGGGCTGACGGGAGACGGCGTCTAGACCCGAGGGCATCGCCGCAGGTCAGGCCCTCTGCGCGGTCAGCGCGAGGAACACGGGCCAGTAGGCGTTGGGATCCACATGATCGTCGAAGACCAAGACGTGCTCCGTTCGCCCCTTCGCCTTCGCCACCAGCAACGCGGTGTCGTTCACGTCGGCGATCGAGATGGTCTCGACGCCCGCCTCGATCGCCGCTCCGGCGAACCCGTGGTCGGCGAAGACCAGATCCGGCCGGCCCTCGGCGAGCATCCGCTCCATCGCGCCGGGCTTGTGCGTGTGACGAGGCACGCGTCCGTCGCCGAGCATCGCGACACCGTCGTAGTGCTCGATCAACCAGTCGTGATCGAGACCGGCGTCGCGCCATCGCACCCCCCGTCCGAGGATGAGGATCGAGGCGCGCCGTCGCGCCAGCTCGCTCGCGAGCTCGTGGTAGAGGTACGCGAGCCCCGTCGGATGGCCGGTCGCGAACACGATGGTCTCGCCGTTCTCGCTCGCGCGCGCGAGCCGTCCCCCAGCCGCGAGGCTCGCGTCGACGATCGAACGGGCTCGGATGTCGACGGGACCGAACCGAGCGCCGCGATCGATCGGGACC
>JALYLP010000551.1 GCA_030774195.1 Actinomycetota bacterium
CTCACCGGGCTTGACGCGAACTCCTTCGCGGATCAGGGCCCGCCCAACCTCGAGCGCAAAGAACGGGTTCCCGCCCGAGGCCTCGTGGATCCGCAGGACGAGCGGGCGCGTGAACATGCGCCCAAGCTGCCGAAGCAGCCGCCCCAGCGCATCCGTCTCGATGGGGCCGAGCGCGAGGCGGTGGAGGTCGGAAACCGACCTCAGGAGGTCCAAAGGGTCCCTCAGCCCGGGGCCAGTCCGCCTCGCCGCGACGACTGTCACCGGCTCGTCCACGAGACGACGCAGCGCGAAAGACAGCGCACGGGCGGAGGGGGCATCGGCCCACTGCACGTCGTCGATCGCGAGCGTGACCGGATCTCGCGCGGCGAACGCGCGGATCACCCCAAGTGCGCCGAGCGAAACCGCCCGGGCGTCCAGCTGCCCGATTGCACCCGGATCTTCGAGCAGGAGAGCGGCCTCGAGCGCCCGGCGCTGCGGTGCGGGAAGCTCGTCTGCGACGTCGTTCAGGGCCGGCTCGAGGAGATCCGTGAGGACGGTGAACGAGAGTTTTGCCTCGGTCTCGGATGCCCGTGAGGAGAACACGCGCCCACTCGCGCCGGCGAGCCGGACGGCCTCGAGCCAAATCGTCGTCTTGCCGATGCCCGCCTCGCCCTCGAGAAGCAGACCACGAGGTCCCGATGGATCGTGATCGAAGAAGCGAGCGATGGTGGTCAGTTCTGCCTGTCGTCCGAGGATCGCGTCTGGGGCCACGATGAAAACCTCTTCGACCGGGAGCATCCCGGCCGATGCCCATCGTAGGCAACGGCTCACCCAACGGGGAAACGCGAGGTCTGCGGCGGAGAAGCAGCCGAACCATCCTTGCTCACCACCGGCGATCGGCGATCCGTTCAGCAGTCGTGTGCGGCCCGTTACGCCGTCGTGACCTTCAGAACCCCGCCCTGGAGCTGGGAGCTGCCGCTCGGTCGCCACTGTGCCGTTACGTGCCTCTGCGCTCCACGCGGGGTCCGGCACGTGGCCTCGAAGCTATAGCTGTGCACCTGGGTCACCCGGCCCCGGCAGAGCAGCCCGCTCGGCAGATACTCCATCTGGAACGACGTCGACAGCAGCTGCTTGGGGGCGATCAGGAGATCCGCGCGCACGATAACCCGCTGCGCTCCAGTCCCGTTTCCGGCCATCGAGATGATCCCGCGCGTGACGCCGCTGTCGTGCAGGATCTGCCCGCTGAGCACGTCCGTGAACCTCGAAGCGTTCCAAGGCTTCGGCTGGAAGCGAAGCGACGCCAGCGAGATCGATCCCACGATCACAACGGCCAGACACGACGCCACCGGTGGCGCGAGCCGCAGAGCCCACCGCGAGGGCCAGTGGAGGCGAAGCACCCGCCAGACCGTCAACCCGACGACCGCGGCGATGGCCACGGCGTAGATGGCGAGCAACCACGCAGCGCTCCGGTCCGTCCCGCTCCCCAGTCCGTGCAGTGTCGCCGCTGTCCAGACCACGAAGTTCAGGTAGTGGGTCTTCCGCCAGGCCCTGTACGCGAGACCCCGAGCCCGGTAGTGGTTCGCCACCGCGAGTGCCAGCAGGAGCTCTGCCGCGACGATCCCGAGCGCCACCCAGATGGCTCGGTACTTGGACAGGAGTGGAACGAGAAGCGACACCAGTGAGAACGGCAGATAGGAGTCGATCGCGATCGCGACGATATGGATCACGATGAAGGTTCCGGTAAGGATCCCGAGGAAGCGGTGGACATCCTCGAGCGCGAATCGTGGCCAGCGCTTGAGGCTCTGCTTGCCCGACATCGTGAGGCCGAACACAACGACGATCGAGAGAAGGACATATGCGACGACCCCGCCTGCCCGTGCCGCGTACCAGTCGAGCGGGCTGGAGGTCAGGTGCATGCGACAGCATCCACGACGCCGCGCCGCCAGGAGTCGTTCTCGGTCACGTCCCCGCCGAGCTGGAGGAAGCGCGCGGGGATGCCTCGGGAGTCGAGCCAACCCGGACCCCTCTCGCCGAGGAGGAATCCCGCCTTGGCCGCTGCATCGGCCGCGACACAGTTCGCTCCACAGGCGGTGACCTGTTCCCATGGCGAGTCGCTCGGTCGACCCGTTCGGGGGTCGATCAGATGGTGCTGCTCGCTCCCGCCCCGCAACCATCGCCTCTTCGTCGATCCGCTCGTCGCGAGCGCCCCGCGGCGCAGGAGCACGCTCTCTCCGTCCGGAAGCGAGACGGTCAGCTCGCCGCGGACGGCGAGATCGCCGCCTGCGGACACGAAGCCGTCGCCGGCCAGCAGCCCGAGCGCGTCGTCGACGGCGAGCGCCTTCACGACTCCATTCAGATCGAGCCGGATAGCAGCCGGCAGCAAGATGCGACCGCCGACGAGGAGCACCGAGCGCCAAGCTCCGGGACGTCCGGCGCCGGGCGGCTCAGGGTCCGGGGAGAGC
>JALYLP010000552.1 GCA_030774195.1 Actinomycetota bacterium
GATCACGGCGATCGGTACGGCCGGCCTGCTCGTGATCCTCTACCTCATGATCTACAAGCCCGGCCTGTAGATGGCAGCGACTACGCGGGCGGGAGCGCGCGCGCCGCGGGCCCGTTCACGACCTCGCCCAGAGGCGAGTACCGCGAGCCGTGGCACGGGCACTCGAACAGATGGGTCGTGCCGTTCCACGCCACCGTGCATCCGAGGTGCGTGCATCGAGCCGACATCACGTGCATCTCTCCGGCTTCATCGACGTATGCGGCGAGCTTCTCTCCCGCCTGGACGATGATGCCGCCTTCCCCTGTCGCCAGCTCTGAGGTGACCTGCGTCACCGTGCGCCCGACCAACACATCCCGGTCGGCCATGTCGATGACCTTCTCGGGCACCGAGCTCAAGAAGAATCGCTTCATGCCTGTCATGCCTTTGTTCCCGACGACGATGAGGTCGCTGTGCGTCTCTGCCGCAACGGCGAGGATCCGGTCGGCGGGATCTCCTTGGGTGATGACCGCATCGGTCGGCACGTCTCCCGCGTAGATCGCGATGGTGTCATCAGTGATCAACTTCCCGGTGACCGGGTGGCCGACGAACACCATCGTGACGGGTGCGCCGAGCGATTCCGCCAGGTCGTACCCCTTGCGTGCCGCCCGATCCGCGGTGGGCGAGCCGTCGGTTGCGATCAGCACTCGCTGGTACGGCGACTCGCCGGGCTCGAACCGGTGCGCGCGGTCGCTGACGATCAACACATCGCGAGGCCCGTTGTGCGACAGCCGCTCCGGCACGAGGCCGAGCTCGTGACGTTGCGCGCGGCCGCCGCTGACGACGATCAACCCGACATCGCGACCTTCGGCGAGCTCGATCAACACCTCTGCCGGACGTCCGGCCCGAAGCACCGACGTCACCTTTCGCACCCCGGCCTCCTGCGCGGCGGCCACGGCTTCATCGAGCGAAGCTTGCGCGCCCTCGGGACGTTCGTACGCGCGCGCAACGACCAGCTCGGCAGAACCTGCTTTCGCGAGGGCGAACGCGATCCTGCCGGCCTCGACTGCGCGCGTCGAACCGTCGGTACCGAGCAAGATCCTCTTGTACGCCACGGTGTGACCTCCTTCACCGCGAAACGGGGGTCACGCTACCATCCGCTCGATGCGGGCTTCGCCTGAAGCGTCTATCATGAAGATGGAAGCGATACGGATCGCGAAGGAGGGCGCCTCCGATGCGGCAAACACGAGAACCGCCGCCCACCCAACGACACCGAGTCATACGCTGGCGCATGCCGAGCCGCGTTCATCTGCGCCGCGGCTATCGGTTACGCGGCCATCGCCCCGCGTGGCGGCATCCACGAGTGATCCGGACACATCGGGCGCGATAGCCCGGAGTCGAGTTCACCCCGAGGCTCTCGACGTGAGTTCGTCGGCGGCCTGGGCGAACACCTCGGTATGGCGGTCCACGTCTTCCGTTGTGGTCGCCGGCGACATCAACGCCATGTTGTGGAACGGCGTGATGAGGATGCCGCGGTTCAACGTGTAAAGGTGGATGAAAGCGTCGAGCTCCTCATCCTGACCGGATGCTGCTTCCGCCCCGTTGCGCGCTACATCCGGACGGAACAGGTATTCGACTCTGCACCCGAGTCTGTTGACGTGGAACGGAAGCTCCCGGCTCTCGATCACGGCCTGAACGCCGGCTTCGAACCGCTCCCCCAGCGCGATCATCCGCACGAACGCGTCGTCGGTGAGGACTTGTGCGAGCGTCGCGCGCATCGCTGCAAGTGAGAGCGCGTTGCCGGCGAGCGTGCCGCCTACCCCCCCGACGTCGGAGTGGCGCCAGTCGGTTCGCTCCGTGATGCGATCGGCGACTTCCCGCGTCATGCCGAACGCGGCGCTCGGGATGCCGGCTCCCAGGGTCTTGCCGATCGTGACGACGTCGGGCCGAAGAGCCCACGCCTTGGTCGCACCGCCTGGGCCCGCGCTGATCGTGTGCGTCTCATCGATGATGAGATAGGTCCCGTACTTCGTGCAGAGCTCGCGAACACCCTCGTGATATCCGGGCTCGGGCAACACGATGCCGATGTTCGTCAGAGCCGGCTCGAACAAGCACGCAGCGACGTCTCCGTGTGCGAGCGCCGCCTCGAGCGCCTCCAGGTCGTTGATCTCGACCACCCGGGTCGTCTCCTCGATCGGAACCGCCTGGCCGATCGTCCCTTCGCGCAACACGAGAGCCCCGCCGGCATCCAGCTCTCCGTAGGTCTCATCGACCGAGCCATGGTAGTTCCAGTTATGCACGACGATCTTCGGGCGATCGGTGATCTGGCGGAGCCAGCGGAGCACGAACCGGTTCGCGTCGGTCGCCGTCAGGCAGAACTGCCACAGGTGCATCCCGAACCTGCGCTGCATCTCCTCGCCCACCCAGATCGAGTCCTCGGTGGGAAGCATCAAGGTGATGCCCTTCGCGGCCTGCTCGGCGATCGCGTCGACGACGACCTTCGGGCCGTGCCCCGCCATGCCTCCTGTATCACCGAGGCAGAAGTCCACGTACTCGTTCCCGTCGACATCGACGAACGACGCGCCTTCCGCTCGATCCACGAAGACGGGATGGTCGCCCGGCCAGCGCACCATCCAGTTCATGGGAACGCCGTAGAGGAGGCTCGACTTCGCATGCTCGAACAGCGTCCTCGACGCGGGATGAG
>JALYLP010000553.1 GCA_030774195.1 Actinomycetota bacterium
GAGTCGAACCCACATGCCCTTTCGGGCCGGCGTGTTTAAGACGCCTCCGTATACCGTTCCGGCACCCGGGCTTGCACAGGTCGGGATGCTACCGCCGGTACGATGCCTTCGATGTCCGGCCGTGCCCGCAGCCTCGTGTTCAGCTTGCTCACCTCGGCCGTGGTCCTCACGGCGATGGCTCTGCCCGGATCGGCATTCGCCTTGCAGCGCGCCTCGGCACCGCTCAGCTGGAACCCCGGGAAGTCGCTCGCCACGGCGGGGGGACGACTCCTGTCCGTATCGGCGAGCGACTGCCCGCCTCCCACGGGCGCTTGTGCGACCGATGGCTCCCCGTCGATGGGGGTATTCGTCCAGCGCTCGCCCGGCGGGGCCGTTCCCGCGGCATGGAGCAAGCCGAAGCGGGTCAGCCCTCGCGACGTGCAGGCCGAACGTCCGTCGATCGCGGCCGACGGGAACGTCGCCGTCGTCGGATGGGTCACGCAGACCAGCTACCTCCACTACAACCCAGCCGCCCGACGGTCGTTCTGGATCCGCGTCAGCACCGATCACGGGGCAACGTGGCGAGCTCCGCACCGGCTCACCCCCCTCGGTGGGCGGGTCGACTACCCGAGGCTCGCCGTCCAGGGGAACGAGGTCTTCGCCGTCTGGACGAACGCGAACAACGGCGCGATCCGGTTCGCCACCTCGACCACCCTGGGGACGACCTGGTCGAAGCGAAGCGTCGGCACGTCCTCGTCCAGATCCGACGGGTGGCGTGAGGGGTTCGCGGGGCTCCCCGACATCGGCGTGAGCGGCACGAACGTCGCCCTCGTGTGGTTCGCCGATCAGAAGGGCGCGCAGCGGGCAGCTCTCTCGTCTGCAGGTGGAACCGATCTCACGAGCTCCACCCCGCCGACGCCGCTCGTCGGCTCGAGCCCGAACGACGGGCAGCGATATGCCGGGGCCGCGGGATCCGCGATCCCGGGTGACCCACGGGTGGCCGTCGCATTCACGACGGGGGACAAACTGCTGGTACGTGTCTGGGACGGGGTCACGCTCGGTCCGGCACTGGCCGCCGCGTCGTTCCCCACCGCGGTCGGCGGCGTGATGTACGCGGGCGGCTACGGGCCGGCCGTGCTCCCGACGGTTTCCGACGGGCTCGTCGTCGCCTTCGCGGCGTGCCGACGACGGTCCAACCTCGCCGACCCGTGCAACCCTACCGACCTCGATGCACGGATCGACGTGCTGTTCCGGAGATCGTCCGACGGCGGCGCGACCTGGGGGTCCTTCCTTCGGCTCGCCGACGCGAGCAAGGCGCCCTACCGGATCAACGACGAACCGTCGATCGCGCTCACGACCGCCGCGAAGCGGATCGCGTTCGACAGCTACCAGCCCTCGTTCATGGCCTACGTGGTGCGGATGCACTCGATCGGGTGATCGGCCGGAGCTACCCAGATCGAGACAGAAGGGGTCGCTGCGTCGGATCTGCGACCTGGCTCATCGGCGCGTCGTGCCGGCGAGCGACCGCGACGACGTCGCGGCGGAACTCCTCTGGGAACGCTTTGGGCACGATTTCCTCCTTCCCAGTGAAGCTGGCTTCTTCACAGGTTAGGTAGTGATGTACCCCCACTTCAGTGGAGTCGGTTTGCTTGAATCCTCATGCCCCTAACCCTCGAGGAGGGCGGCATGCCGAGGAGCTATCCACCGGAGTTCAGACGCAAGGTCCTGGATCTGATGGCAGCTGGAAGGACGGTTGCGGCGATCTCCGCGGATCTCGGGGTGAGCGGTCAGACCATCTACACCTGGCGCAACCAGGACCAGGTCGACCGAGGCGTGAAGCCTGGCGTGACGAGCACGGAGCAAGCCGAGCTCGCGGAGGCTCGTCGACGGATCAGTGAGCTCGAGACCGAGCTCACTGCGATCAAACGAGCCAACGAGCTGCTGAAACAGGTGGTGCCCCCAAAAGGGCGCTTCGAGGCCATCGCCACGATGGCTGAGGAGGGCCACCCAGCCCAGGTCTCGTGCCATGTCCTCGCGGTGTCGGATTCCGGGTTCTACGCGTGGCGCTCGCGCTCGCCGTCCGCCCGAACGATCCGACATGCTTGGCTCACCGACGTGATCACCCAGGTGCACCTAGAGTCAAGCGGCACCTACGGGGCGCGCCGGGTGCACGCCGAGCTCACCATGGGACGTGGCCTCACCGTCGGGCACAACGCGGTGGCGATGCTCATGCGTCGAGCCAGCCTGCAGGGACTCCCCGGCGCTCGGAGGCACCGCTCACGACACGAGACTCCGACCGCGGCTGATCTCGTCGAGCGTTCCTTCGCGAGGGTGGAGCCGAACCAGCTCTGGGTAACCGACATCACCGAGCACCCGACAAGGGAGGGCAAGGTTTACTGCGCCGTCGTGCTCGACACCTTCTCGAGACGCATCGTCGGATGGTCGATCGACTCATCGCCCAGAGCGTCTCTCGTCACCAACGCGCTCGGCATGGCGATCGACAACCGTCGTCCTTCACCCGGCGCGCTGATCCATTCCGACCACGGCACCCAATTCACATCGTGGGCGTTCACGCGTCGTGCCCTCGACTCGGGGCTCGTCCCCTCGATGGGTTCGATCGGCGACTGCTTCGATAACGCCGTCGTCGAATCGTTCTGGGGCAGGATGCAGGTCGAGCTGCTGAACCGCCAGCGATGGAAGACGCGGATCGAGCTCGCGAACGCGATCTTCGAGTACCTGGAGATCTTCCACAACCGCAAGCGTCGGCACAGCTCGCTCGGAATGTGCACGCCGATCGAGTTCGAGAAGATGCACACCTACCCATCGGAAGTGGCATGAAGTCAAACGAGCCGACTCCACGGAACCCGGGCCACATCATAGTCTCCGGTGAACCCGGGGCGGTTCAATGAGGTCGGAGAAATAGATCCGCCGCCACCTGAAGCTGGTCCTTGCCCAAGAGCGGGCGGCCGTGCTGTAGGCGAGCGCATCAGGTCCCTGTTCACAGAGCTTGGTCGCGATACGACCCCGGATCCGGTCCCAGACGGTCTCAGCTCGCATGGGACCCGAACCTACTCACATGGCCCGGGACCGGTGGATCAGGAGACGGTACCGAGCGTTCGCCGGCTCCAACCTGCGCCGCGCGACGAGCGCGCGGACGGCTCACGCCGTTGACAGAGCCGGGCCATTGGCCGGTTGCGTGTCGGCCCGGCGGTCATGCCGACGATGGCTGTCCCTATGGTTGATCAGCAGAGACCGACCAGATCGCAACGCCATCGACGATCGTCGGAGGTGCTCCTATGGTCTCCCGCATCAACCGGAGCCACCGCGGTGGCACCGGGATGACCACGATGACTGCGCCCACGGCGTGATCATGGAGGAAGCGCGCGAGCCGCTCGCTCGACGGGGGCACCCCTATCCGCGGAGCCACCGAACGCCCCAGCGCGTCTTGCGCGGAGTCGACCGGATGAGCGGGTCCCACGTACGCGCGTGGCAGTCGGAATCCCATGTCCGTGTCCGCCTGCCAGACCATGTCATCGGCGGGCTGCTCAGGCACGGTCAGGACGATTTCGCCCGGCGAGAGATAGCTTCGGTACGTCCCGTCCGAGAAGAAGGCTGGGACGGGCATCGATCCGTGGAACGTGTCGTTCGTCGCACCGAGATTGAGGGACACAAGGGCGATCCCGACGGCGACCGCTCCGTAGCGCAACCATGCACCGCGCCGGGCATCTGTTGCGGTCCAGATGGCGACCACGACCGCCAGCGCGAGCCAGAGATAGAGCGGGAACCGGCTCGGGAGCGCCTCGCGCAGGAGCGGTGCCTTCGCGATCAGCGCCCCCGGAAGCCAGATCGTCGGTGTACCCGCGATATGCAGTACCGGTCCGAAAGACAACAGCACGACGACCGCGATGAACCCGATCAACAGCCAGGTCGAGCGATGCCGCCGATGTTCGAACGCGAAAGCGGTCAGAACCCCGATCAGGACTATCCCGACGTACGCGGCTTCTGCCGGCCATCCCACGAACCTCGCGGATGTCGCGGAGAGCTGCGCACCGCCGAACCGCGCGGTGGCGGGGGGGACCACGTAGCTTAAGAGGTCAGCCGAGTTCGATCCGCCTGGTCGAAGGAGTGTGGTTGGCATGTGCGAGAACACCTCGATGAAGAACGGGGTCAGCACGATGCCGGCCGCGGCGTACGCGGCGGCGACGAGGAGGCCGGTTCGCCAGGCGGCGCGCCGAAGATCGGGCGGACCGAGCAGCGATACCCCCCCGAAGGCGATGACCCCGAACAGGGTCATCGTCGCGAAGATCTCCGTCCCGATCGAGACCTGGCCGACCAAGAGGGCAGCGAACAGGATCACGAATGGGATGGGTCTGAGCGTCCCGCGCATGCTGCGGATCACGAGGTACACCGCGAGCGGCACGAGGAAGATCAACACGATGTTGAGCTGGGCTCGCATGTTCTGCCCCACGTACGCGGAGAAAGCGAAAACGCATCCGCCGGCGAACGACGGCCAGAACCGTCTCGTCGCCTGACTGCAGACGAGGTACGCCGCCCATCCCGCGAGAGCGGGCGCCGCCAGGAGGAGGAGGTTCAGGCTCGTCAATGGACCGAGGAGCTCCGTGACGGGAGCCATCACAGCCGCTGGGCCCGGCACGCTAGTCGTCCAGGCGAGGCTGAGGCCACCGGGGGCCCACAGTTCCGTCGTCCACAGCGGGTTGAGGCCGTGGCCAAGCGCGTGCGGCATCCATGCCAGGACCCACACAAATAACTTGCCATCCTGCCGACACGTACCCACGCATCGAGAACCCAGGTGAAGCACCACCGGACCCGCGTGTATGACGATCGCCATCACCAAGTACAAGGCGAACGTGACCGCCCCCCGCCCAACCGGTCCCCGAGCGCGGAGCCATTCGATCGCGCGACGGCGTGAGCCAACGGATCGGTCGAGGTTGGCCGCTCGATCAGGCTCCTTCAGGTCGAGTCTCGGCAGGAGCCTCTCCGTTGAGTCTTCCACGTCGCGCGGCTCGCTCTTGACGGCACGGTGAAAGCGAACGGGCATTGCTCGGGAGGATAATCCGCCGCCGGCCGACTGTTCAGGAGGCCGCCTCGACGCGGGCGAAGCACCTTCCTTGAAACGGTAACGCGAGGGGGGGCCGGGGGGCACCTTGCTGCTCGTCCACGGTGAACGGGAGGAGGCTGTCGCTGAAGCCGAGCACATCGCGGCGCTCATGCCGCAGGCGGAGGTTCGCAAGATACCGGGCGAGGCGTGGGAGGTCGACGAGATGCCGATGTGGGCGGAGGAGATACGCGCCTTCATCGGCGCGACGCGACCTCTCGCGGGCCTTGACCGGGTCCTAGCGACCGTGTTGTTCACCGACATCGTGGGTTCCACGCGATGCCCTCGCGGAGATGGGAGACGCAGCATGGCGTTCGATCCTCGGCAGCCACGACGAGCGCGCTCGAGCGAAGATCGAACTTCACCGAGGCCGCCACGTCGATTCCACTGGGGACGGACTGTTCGCGACGTTCGATGGCCCGGCACGGGCGGTCTTGTGTGCCCAGGCGATTGGACACGCGGGTCGCTGATCTGGGTATCCGGATCCGCGCCGGCGTGCATACCGGCGAGGTGGAGCTCGAAGGCGACGCCGTGCTCGGCATCGCGGTCCATGTTGGAGCGAGGGTCGCGGCGCTTGCCGGCCCGTCAGAGGTGTTCGTGTCCCAGACTGTGAAGGACCTCGTCGCCGGCTCCGGCCTCGCCTTCGAGGATGCCGGCGAGCACGAGCTGAAGGGCGTCCCCGAGCGCTGGCACCTGTACCGGGCCGCGGAGTAGGTCTCTTCGCTGAGGTGACCTGGCTTCGCGTTTCCTTCCGCCCGTACCACTTTCGGCCCCCCGCCCTTTCCTATCCCGTCAGATGAAGAATTGGTTCTTCTCGCTCGAATAACCCGTCTGGGACGTGAACTCGACGGCCTATGGCCTATCCCCTCGATCACGTGATCGGCGATCAGCACCCGCGCCGCAAGCAGAACCACCGGAACGGCTGCCCGTCGATGCAGGCGTGGAAGGACGAGCCGCACCCCGAGCATCGGTAGAGGTTCCCCCCACACGCGCAACCCGTCCGGCTGATCGGCTCGCAGCGGACGCGGCACGGCTTCGGCTTCACGTGGGCGTCGGCGCGGCGGCGGCC
>JALYLP010000554.1 GCA_030774195.1 Actinomycetota bacterium
GGATCGCCTTCGGCGCGGCCTCGTACGCCGCGTCACGGATCAACAGGTGCCGGAACCGGAAGGCGTCCTCGCCGACCAACAGCGAGCGGTCGGGCCCGATCAGATCGCGCCGGACCAGGCTCATCACGGTGCCGCGCACGTCGCCGACTCGATCGCCTTCGAACATCGCCGTGAGGGCGCCGAGGTGGAACTGCTTGCCGGCGACGGCCGCCCGCTGGATCACCGCGCGCTCGTCGCCGTTCAGGCGGTCCAGCCGCGCGGCAAGTAAGGCCTGGATCGTCGGCGGGACCGACACGCTCTCCAGGTCGCCGGTTGCGATCCATCGATCGCCCTCGAGCACGAGCAGGCCGTCGTCGATCAGCATCGACAGCATCTCCTCGACGAACAGCGGCGTGCCCTCGGCTGCTTCGAGGATCCGAACGCGAGCCTCGTCGGGAAGCGCGGCGCGTCGCAGCAGGTTGGCGATCAGCTCGCCACAATCCGCGTCCGACAGGCGCTCGAGCGAGATCGTCGCGGCGTTGAACTTGCCCCCTCCCCATACGGGGCGAGCGTCCAGCAGCTCGGGTCGCGCCATGCACAGCACGAGGATCGGGGCGTCGCGCGACCAATCCGCGATGTGCTCGATCAGGTCGAGGAAGGTGGGCTCGCCCCATTGGATGTCGTCGAACACGACCGCGAGCGGACCCGCTTGCGCGACCGACTCCAGGAACCGTCGCACGGCCCAGAACGTCTCCTCGGTGGCGCTGTCGTGGTCGGCGGCGCCGAAGAGCTGGGCGAGCGTCGCGCACGCGGCGCCCTGCTCGCCGTCGCCGAGGATCGCGCAGATCTTCCGCTCGATCTCGTCGGGTGCGTCGAAGTCCTCGAGCCCGGCGGCCTCCTTCACGACCTCACCCACCGGGAAGAACGTGATTCCCTCGCCGTAGGGAAGGCACCGCCCGCGGAGCACGGTGGCCTCGCCTTGGACGGCGCCGAGGAACTCGGCGACGAGTCGCGACTTGCCGACGCCCGGCGCGCCGAGCACCGTGAACAGCTGGCACGACCGGTCGGCCACGGCGGCGTCGAAGGCCTGCCGGAGCTGGGCGAGCGGCCGGTCGCGCCCGACCATCGGGGAGTCGAGCCGTCGCGCGACGCCCGCGACCCCCGTCGTGACCTCGATCAGCCGGAACGCCGGGGTCGGGTCCGACTTGCCCTTCATCAGCAGCGGCTCGACCGGCTCGGCGGCGACCGCGTCGCGGACCAAGCGCATCGTGTCGCCACCGAGCAGGACCGAGCCCGGATCCGCCGCCTGCTCGAGTCGCGCCGCGACGTTCACCGCGTCACCGGTCACGAGCGTCTGGCCCTGCGGGTCGCCGGCCACGACCTCGCCGGTGTTGACGCCGATCCGGGCCGCGAGCGACACGCCGTGGTCACGCTCCAGCTCCTTGTTGAGCGCGACGAGCGCTTCGCGCATCTCGCCCGCCGCGCGCACGGCGCGGAGCGCGTCGTCCTCGTGCACGTTGGGAACACCGAAGACCGCCATCACCGCATCGCCGATGAACTTCTCCACGGTGCCGCCGTGCCGTTCGAGCGCCGCGCGCATCTCGTCGAAGTATCGGGACATGACCCGGCGGAGCGACTCGGGGTCGAGCCGTTCCCCCATCGCGGTCGAGCCGGTCACGTCGCAGAAGACGACCGTGACGGTCCTGCGCGTCTCGTGCTGCGCCGCCAGGGGCGCGAGCGGTGCGGCGCACGCGGGGCAGAACGCGAAGTCGTTGGGACTCTCCCGCCCGCAGTTCGCGCAGGTCAGCACGGGCAGAGCCTACGCGATGCCGTTCCGCAGAACGAACCCCGGTTGGGGTTTCCTCGTTCTCAGATCGAGCGGTGTGTCAGCTCAAGAGGTCGCAGAGCGGAACGGAGTTGCCGTTCACCGTCGAGATGAGCGAGAAGCCGTCCTGCGTGCCGTCGAACGTCAGGTTCCCGTTTGCGAGCACCCACCCGACATCGACCATCGGCGTCGTCCAACGACCGGTACCGCGGATCGCCACACCGCTCGCGTCGAAGAACGTCGGGCCCGCGATCGCGAACGTGCGTGAGAACCCTGTGTCGTCGCGCGTGTAGGTAACGAACAGCTGCCCGCCCGCGAACCCGCGGACCGCGGTCCCCGTGGCGTCCAGGAACGTGATCGAGAGCGTGCGTCCTCGAACGACGGCGGTGATGGTGATGGGGAACGCGCAGATGTCCGGGAAGGGGATCACCACCTCGAACGACGATGGCAGGGTGATCTGGGGTTGAGCCGGGCCCGCCGCAACCGATGGGAGCACCACCGCTCCTAGGGTCAACAACACGGCTGCAAGCGTTCTGCGCATCGTGCGGCTCCTCCCGCAGGGGTGCTACAGGAATGACTCCATCCCTCAGTCGCGTTCGGACGCAACGGCGCTCAGCCCCGACCGGGAAACCGGAAGGGCGCCCGGTGAACCGGGCGCCCTTTCGGAGCGGTGATACGACCGATCCGACCCCTACGGGGTGGGATCGGCGTACGTGCCGCCGTAGATGTTCGAGTTGCCGAAGTTCGGCTGGCAGTCCTGCTGCGGCGCCGGACGAGCGACGGTGCCGCCCGTGATGTTGGATTCCCTCCACGCATCGATCGCCGGGCAGTCGGCCGCGTCCCTCGCGTCGTTCCACACCGCCGCGCCGTACGTCCGGGTGGCGGCGGCATACACGTAGTCCCCGAGGAACTCGGCGGACAACGCGTTGGCGCTGCTCCCTCGAGCGTCACCGGGAGAGCCCCGGTGGAGCTCGGAGAACGCACCCGTCCCCGATACGCTGACGTCCGCGTGCTTCACGACACCGACCAGGATGTTCGGGCTCGACGTGTCGCTGTGGTACGGCGTCGTGAACGCGTTGTAAACGACGTAGACGTCGGTGCCGTTCGGCGAGATCGCCGGCGCGGCGTAGAACCCTCGATCACCCGACGTCTCGATCGCCCGAGTAGCGGACCACGTTGCCCCGTGGTTCGCCGACTCCGTGAAGAACACATGTGGCTGGGCCAGGGTGCCACTCACGTAGGACATCACGATGCGGTCGGTGGCGTCGGTCCCGGTCGGGGCGCCGTTCGCGATATCGACCGACGGTGCCGGGGCGATGTCGCTCCGAGCTCCCGCCACGCTGTCGATCGTGGGCCGGCCTTGCGCCGGATCGAACACGCCCGGCTGGGTCACCGGTCCTGCGACGGCGACGGGCTTGCTCCACGACCCTCCGCCGTTCGTCGACCTCGACATCAGTTCGAACGACTGGTGCCCGGCCTGGGACACCGTTCCGATGCCGAACACGTAGGCGGCGCCGTTGCTGTCCGTGCGAACCGTGCAGCCGTCCAGCGGGTTCCGCTGGCCGTTGTTCGCGGCGCCCCAGACCGCGTGCTGGTGCCACGTCGCCCCGCCGTCATGGGAGACCGCGACCTGCAGCCCGGCAGGCAGCGCGTTCGGCGAGAGCTCCTGCCCCATGAACGCCGCCCAGCACACGTACACCGTCCCGAAGAACGGGCTCGATGACGCGTTGTCCGCCCAGATCTGCTCCTTGTCGCTGAACGTCGTGGAGGATTGCCGCGAGATGATCTTCGGGTCCGTCCACGCGCTGTTGCTGCCTGCGGCCGCGGCGGAAAGGTGATCGGTGCTCGAGACGCCGATCCCTTCGAAGCCGCGGAAGCTCTCGACGCCGCCTCCGCTGGTGTTCGACGTCAGGTTCGCGTAGTACAGACGTTCCCCGTTGGTCCAGGAGAAGCCACCGTTGGCATCGGGTGTCGGTCCGAACGCCACGGCGGGGTCGCCGTCCGAAACCAGGCCGTTCTCGTAGTAGTTCGGCACGGTCCCGATCGGACCGACCGTCGGGGTGCACGGCGGGTCGGTGTTGCCCACGACGCCGAGGCATCCACGTGCTGAGAGGCCCGTATAGGTGGGTTGGGTCCAGGTGCTCCCGGAGTCGAAGGAGAAGTAGACGCCCGAGGTGCCGACGTCGGGGGTGAACGGACAGGTCCTGTCGTCCCCCGCGTTGCACGCCTCAAGGTCGATGTTGTCGTTGGCGCCGGCGACGAGGATGTTCGGCTGGTTCGCGTCGATCGCCACCGCCGGCTCGTTCTGCTTGTTCTGCGAGAACGGGCTCGTTGGACTGCCGATGCTCACCCGCGTGTCGGGGTTGAGCGCGGCTGCCGGCAGCGCCGCCGACAGCACGAACAACGCTGTTCCGAAGAGCAGGAGAGACGCTCGTCTCACCATCGCGATGCTCCTTTCGTCCGGGGGTCCGCAAGAGCCGCGGGAGACTCGATGACCGTATCGAGGCAAGCACGCAACCGTCAATCATGCGGTCGACGTAGGCGAACCTCGCCGCTGGTCGGATATCGTCGCGACCTCGAGACCGACCAGGAGTGAGCGATGCGACTCGCGGGCAAGGCAGCGTTGATCACCGGGGCGACGTCGGGCATCGGCGAGGCGACGGCGGTGATGTTCGCCGAGGAAGGCGCCGCCGTCGCCGTGATCGGTCGTGACGTCGATCGCGGTCACGCCGTCGAAGGACGGATCCGCTCGGACGGCGGGCAGGCGGTCTTCGTCCGGGCGGACGTTCGCCACGCGGACGATTGCGGACGAGCGGTCGACGAGACCGTCGGAGCGTTCGGACGGCTCGACGTCCTGTTCAACAACGCCGGCGTCTACCTCGAGAACGACACGATCGGGTGCTCGGAGGAAGAGTGGGACGCGCAGGTCGACACCAGTCTCAAGGGCGCGTTCCTGATGTCGAAGTTCGCGCTGCCGCACATGGTGGCCCAGGGCTCGGGTTCGATCGTGAACTGCTCGTCGGGCTGGGGCCTGGTCGGCGGCGAACGGGCGGTCGCGTACTGCGCCGCGAAAGGCGGCATGGTGGTGATGACCAAAGCCATGGCGCTCGATCACGGACGGCAGGGCATCCGGGTGAACGCGGTCTGCCCGGGCGACACCGATACCCCGATGGAGCGCGAGGACGCGAAGGCCAAGGGCATGTCGTGGGACGAATACGTCCGGTGGGCCGGCGAGGGCCGCCCGATCGAGCGCATCGCTTCACCGGATGAGGTCGCTCGCGCCGTGCTCTTCCTCGCCAGCGATGAAGCCTCCTACATCACCGGCGCGGCGATTCCCGTCGACGGCGGTGGCGTCGCGGGTTGAGGGGGTCGGGCTCGTGTCGAGGGTCATGCTGATCACGGGCGGCGCCGGCGGGATCGGCCGCGCGACCGGCGAGCGATTCGCCGCAGCCGGCGACACGGTCGTCTACGCCGATCGATCCGCGGAGGCGCTGGCGTCGTTGGCGCAGCCGTCCGACAGGGTGGTGGCCGACGTCACGGTCGTGGCGGACTGCGAGCGGATGGTCGCCGAGACCATCGAACGCCACGGCCGGCTGGACGTGCTCGTCAACTGCGCCGGCGTTTGGGTCGAGGGGCCGACGGCCGAGATGACCGAGGAGGAGTGGGACCGAACGATCGACGTGAACCTGAAGGGGACGTTCTTCGCATGCCGGTTCGCGATCCCGCACCTCGAACAGACCGAGGGATGCATCGTCAACCTCTCGTCCGATGCCGGTCTGGTCGGCACGGCCGAGACCGCGATCTACAACGCTTCGAAAGGAGGCGTCTCGCTGCTCACGAGGTCGCTCGGCCTCGAGCTGGCGCCGAAGGGCGTCCGCGTGAACGCTGTGTGCCCGAACGACGTCGAGACGCCGATGCTGGCGGGCCAGGCGCGGGATTACGGCGGCGACGATCCGGAGGGGTACCTCGCCGCACTGCTGGCGAACTACCCGCAGAAGGACCGCGCCCGGTTCATCCTTCCCGAGGAGATCGCGGCGCTGATCGTCTACCTCGCCTCGCCCGAGGCGGCCCCCATC
>JALYLP010000555.1 GCA_030774195.1 Actinomycetota bacterium
GGTCCGATCGGCGAAGCACGGGGATCGCGTCCTCGGCGCGTCGCATCGCGCGACGCGTCGAAGCCCGGTATCGCATCCGCATGCGGCCCTGCTCGTCCTCGCCGATCCGACGCTCGTCGTCCCGGAACAGGGCGAACCAGCGGATCGGGACGTGCCACGGGCTCTGGTGGACGAAGGAGGTGGCGTGCGGGTCGCGGCGCCGATGGCGCGCGAGCTGACGGCGCGCGCGACGGGCTTCCTTCTTCGGGACGATCGTGTCCCAGAGCTCCATCGGCTCGGAACCGCGGAACGCGAGCATCGCCTCGAGGACCCGCAGCCGCAGCCGCTGGGGCGAGACGTATGTGCGTCCCTCGATCACGCGAACCTCCGCGTGCTCGCCGTCCGCCGGGGCCAGGAGACCGAGCCCGTCTCCGGTCACTCGGTCCGCGTATCGGCGGAGCCGGGGGCGGCGATCCACCCGCTGGACCAGGTACCGCTCCCAGTGGAGCTGCTCGTCGCGCTCGAAGGCATCGAGAGGCTGGAACACGCGGAGATAGGCGGAAGGGACCACAGCGCTCCCGAGTCTAGCGAGCCGACGTTCCCCTATCCTCTCGGCATCCACGGCAAGGAGCTTCACGCGTGTCCGACGTACCCGAGCATGGGGCCGGGACCGAGCCCGTGCGCATCCTCGCGCCCGACGGCTCACCGGTCGGCGACGCCGACGTCGGGCTGTCTGCGGAGGAGCTCAGGCAGTTGCTGCGCTGGATGGTCATCGCCCGGCGCCTGGACCGCGAGTGCATCGCGCTCCAGCGACAGGGCGAGCTGACCGTCTACCCCGGGTTCGAGGGACAGGAAGCTGCGCAGGTCGGGAGCGCGTTCGCCCTTGGGCAACTCGATTTCGTCTGGCCGACCTTCCGCGAGCTCGCCGCCGCGCTGGTCCGGGGGGTCGACGCCGTCCAGTACCTGCAGTACCACCGCGGGACGTGGCACGGCGGCCCGTACGACCCGCGCGCCACCCGCTTCGGCCCCATCTGCATCCCGATCGCCACCCAGCTCCCCCACGCCGCCGGCTACGCGCTTGGCCAGCAGCTCGACGGAACGGGTGCGGTCACGATCGCGTATTTCGGTGACGGATCGGCGAGCGAAGGCGACTTCCACGAGGCGGCGAACCTGGCGGGCGTCTGGCGCTTGCCGATGGTCCTGTTCTGTCAGAACAACGGGTGGGCGATCAGCCTGCCTTCCTCGGAGCAGACGGCGGGTGAGATCTGGCGCCGAGCGGAGGGCTACGGGTTCCCCGGCGTCCGCGTCGACGGGAACGACGTGCTCGCGGTGCATCGGGCAACGGAACGGGCGCTCGAGCGAGCACGGCGAGGTGACGGACCCACGTTGATCGAGGCGATGACCTACCGGATCGGAGCCCATTCCACCGCCGACGACGCATCCCGCTACCGCGAGGACGCCGAGGTGGAGCGCGCTCGCGCGACGGATCCCATCGCGCGGTTCCGGAGCTGGCTGCTCGCGACCGGCTACGCCGACGACCGCTTCGCGACGGCGTGCGAGGAGGAGGCGGAGGCGTTCGCGCTGGAGGTACGGGCCGGCGTGATCGCGACACCGGCTCCGCCCCCCGGGTGGATGTTCGACTGGGTGTACGCGGCCCCGCCGTCCTCTTTCGAGCGGCAGCGGGATGAGGCGCTCGGATGACGGAGTGGACGATGTCGGGCGCGCTCAACCGGGCGCTGTACGACGCGCTCGCCGAGGACCCGCGCGTCCTCGTGTTCGGCGAGGACGTCGGGCGTTCCGGAGGCGTGTTCCGCGTGACCGACGGCCTCCAGGCCGAGTACGGGGGGGCTCGGGTGTTCGACACACCGATCAGCGAAGCGGGGATCGCGGGGGCTGCGGTCGGTCTGTGTTTCGCCGGATGGCGGCCGGTCGTCGAGATGCAGTTCGACGCCTTCAGCTATCCGGCGATGGAGCAAGTGATCGACCACGTGTCGAAGATGCGCATGCGCGTCCGCGGCCGCGTCGACATGTCGATCACGCTGCGGATCCCGGCGTTCGGCGGCATCAAGGGGAAGGAGCATCACGGCGAGAGCCCCGAGACGTACTACGCCCACACCGCCGGACTCAAGGTCGTGGCGCCGTCGTCGGCTCTGGATGCCTACCGCTTGTTGCGACTGGCGATCGCGGATCCCGACCCGGTGATCGTGCTCGAGCCGAAAGCCCGGTACTGGTCGAAGGAATCGGGGGACCTGGCGACCGACGGTCCCGGGATCGGCGACGCGCGTGTGCTGCGGGACGGCGAGACCGTGACGTTGGTGGCCTACGGCGCGATGGTCGCTCGGGTGTTGGATGCGGCGGCCATCCTGGCGGGGGAGGCGATCACTGCGCGCGTGGTCGACCTGCGGAGCCTGTCGCCGCTCGACGATGCGGCGCTCGAACGCTGCGCCCGGGAGACGGGCCGGGTCGTGGTGGTGCATGAGGCACCGCGTTCGGTCGGCCTCGGCGCCGAGGTCGCAGCCCGGATCATGGAGCTCGCGTTCGATCACCTGCAGGCGCCCGTGGCGCGGGTGACCGGCTGGGACACGCCCTACCCGCCGGCGTCGCTCGAACAGCTCTACCTCCCGAGTGTCGAGCGGATCTGCGATGCGGCACGGAAGGTGGTGGCGTACTAGATGGCCGAGCATGTCTTCGTGATGCCGGACCTCGGCGAAGGGCTCGAGGAAGGCCGGATCGTGCGGTGGTTGGTCGCCGAAGGCGCCACGGTCGAGCTGAACCAGCCCCTGGTCGAGGTCGAGACCGCGAAGGCGGTCGTCGAGATCCCATCCCCGTTCGCCGGACGGATCCATATCCTGCACGGCTCCGACGGCGAGGACGTGCCGGTCGGGGGGCCGCTCGTCACGTTCGACGTCACCGGAGGGGCGGTCGCCTACGCCGACATGCAGTCGACCGAGAAGCGATCGTCAGGTTCGGTCCCGACGACACCTCCGGTGCGGAAGCTCGCCAAGGAGCTCGGGGTCGACATCGAGGCCGTCCGGGGAACGGGACGAGACGGTCGGGTGAGCGAGGAGGACGTTCGATCGGCCGCCGAAGGACCGGTAGACGTCACGCGCATCGAGCTCACGCCGGCACGCCGGGCGATCGCCAGGAACCTCGAGCTCCAGGCGACGATCCCCCAGGTCACGACGTTCCGGACCGTGGACTGCACGGCTCTCCAGCCGTTCCGAGAGGAGCTCGGCGTGTCGCCGCTGCCGGTGGTCGTCGCGGCCTTGTGCCTGGTCGCGAAGGACCATCCCCTGATCAACGCTCGTTGGTCCCCCGACGCGATCCTCGCCTCGAACGCGGTCAACGCCGGGCTCGCGATCGACACCGAACGAGGGCTCATCGTGGCGGTCGTTCGTGACGCGCACGCCCTCGGGATCGCCCAGATCGCGGCGGAAAGCGGCCGGCTGGCCGAGGGAGCTCGCGCCGGCTCCCTCACGGCGAACGATCTCTCCGGCGCCACGATGGCGGTCTCCAACACGGGCTCCTACGGGAGCGAAGCGGGGACGCCGATCCTGTCGCCGGGCACGAGCGTCACGCTCGCCTTCGGGGTGATCGCTGAGCGTGTGCTCGTGGTCGACGGCCAGGTGGCGGCGCGGCCGGCCGCGACGCTGTCGCTCACGTTCGATCACCGCGTGCTGGACGGCGCCGCTGCCGGCCGCGCCCTCACGGAGCTCGTGGACCTATTGCAGTCGGACGACCGTTTGCGAGACTTGCCGCGATGAAGATCGCGTCCCTGCTCCCGTCGGCGACCGAGATCGTCTACGCGCTCGGGCTCGGCGACGACCTGATCGGCGTGACCGACGAGTGCGACTACCCGCCGGACGCCGTCACCAAGCCGGTCATCTCGCGGAGCGCGCTCCCGCAGGGCCGCATCCAAACCCCGCGAGAGATCGATGAGGCCGTGCGCGCCAAGGTCGGTCAGGGTGCGGGAGCGAAGGGGCAGCTCTACATCCTCGATACCGACCTGCTGCGCCGGGAGCAGCCCGACGTGATCCTCACGCAGGACCTCTGCCGTGTCTGCGCCGTCCCGTCGGGCCAGGTGAAGCGCGCGCTGGAACAGCTCGGCCTCCCGGACGCGAAGGTCATCTCGCTCGACCCCCACACGTTCGAGGACGTGGTCGCGCAGATCGACGCGGTCGGCGCGATGCTCGATCGGGCCGATCGCGCCGCCTCGATCACTGCGGCCATGCGCGACCGGATCGCGAAGGTTCGCGACACGGCAAGACGCGTCCCGGCGGTCAGTGTGTTCGCGCTGGAATGGTCCGATCCGCCGTTCGCGGCTGGGCACTGGATCCCGGACATGATCGAGATCGTCGGCGGGACCCCGGTCCTGGCGGAGAAGGGCCAGCCGAGCCGCGAGGTCGCCTGGCACGAGGTCCGCGTGGCGGCTCCGGAGGTGACGGTCTTCATGCCGTGCGGGTACTACCTGGAGGAGGCCGAGGAAGAAGCGGACCGCTTCTTGGATCAGGCCGAGTTCGCGGATACGCCGGCGGTTCGCAACGGCAACGTCTACGCGGTGGACGCGACGTCGTACTTCTCCAGGCCCGGGCCGAGGATCGTCGACGGCATCGAGATCCTCGCGTGGGCCGTGCATCCGGACTCCTACCCCACGCCGCCGGAGGGGACGATCTCGAAGCTCCGATAGGCTCGCCCGATGCAGCGGGACGACGCCCCGATCCTCGAGTTCGATCCGTCCCCGACCGCGGTGATCGAGCCGACCGAGCACATCGACCCCACCGACATCCCCCGTCATGCCGTGCTCTGCTTCTTCCAAGACGTCATCGCGAAAGCGGTCGAAGAGTTCGCCGGCCGCGAGATCGACGAGGTTCGCTCCGAGATCGGGCTGGTCCCGGTGTACGAGCTGTACTTCGATGGCTCGCGGCTTGCGCTCGTGCACCCGGGGGTGGGGGCGCCGCTCGCGGCTGCGTTCCTGGAGGAGCTGATCGCCCGCGGCGTCACGCGCGTGGTCGCCTGCGGCGGCGCCGGCGTGCTCGTTCCGGAGATCGCGCTCGGACATGTGATCGTCCCAACCGCGGCCATCCGCGATGAGGGGACCAGCTACCACTACCTCGCACCGTCCCGAGAGGTCCAGCCCTCTGCCGAGGCTGTCGCCGCGATCGTCGCAACGCTCGAACGGCACGGCGTCCCCCACGTGACCGGGAAGACGTGGACCACCGACGCCCTGTATCGGGAGACCCGGGAGAAGGCGGCGCGCCGCGTGGCCGAGGGTTGCCTCACCGTCGAGATGGAGGCCGCGGCATTCTTCGCGGTGGCCCGGTTCCGGGCGATCAGCTTCGGCCAGTTGCTTTACGCCGGGGATGACCTCTCGGGTGACGCCTGGGACGCACGTGGATGGGACGATCACGCGACCGGCCGCCAGCATCTGTTCCGGCTCGCCGCGGAAGCCGTCCTGATGTTGTAGCGGCCGGGTTGGGAATCTGTCCGTTCGCTAGGCTACGCACCTCATGAAGCGGGAGAACCTCGTGACGCCGCAGGACCTGGGCAAACGCGTCTCGTTCCAGTTCGAGCTTCCGAACGGATACCTTTCCGAGGCCGTGGGGATCCTCGAGCGTTGGGACGAGGAGGCGGAGACCTACTTCGTCCGGAAGAAGGACGGCTCCGAGGTTCGAGTACCTGTGCGCGGCGTCCTCTTCGGCAAGGTGGTGCCCGGATGAGCGCGGCGGAGCTGCCCTCGGCGCAGATCCGGCTGCGGCTCGGCCAGGAGGACGCGCACTACGGTGGCAACCTCGTCGCCGGTGCGACCCAGCTCAAGGTCGTGGGGGACCTCATCACCGAGCTCGCGATGCGCTACGACGGCGACGAGGGCCTGTTCCGCGCGTACGAGTCGGTGGAGTTCCTCGCGCCGCTCTACGCCGGGGATTGGATCGAGGCGACCGGACGGATCGTGAGTGTCGGGAACACGTCGCGCCGATGCGAGTTCGAGGTCCGGAAGATCGGCACAGCCCGCACGGACATCTCCGAGAGCGCGGCGGAGTTCCTCGACGAGCCGGTCGTCACACTTCGGGCGGTCGGGACGACCGTCGTCCCGAAGGACCATCAGCGGTTCGCTCACTGACGAAGCGTCAGCTGGCCTTCTTGGAGGCCGTGGATCACGCCGAGCAGTTCGTCCATGTCGAACGGCTTCGGAACGTACGCGTCGACCCCGAGCTCGAGAGCGGTCGCGCGATCGTGTCCGGAGGCGAGTGCCGTGACCATCACGACCCGGGGTCGTTCGTCGTCGGGCAGTTTCGCTAGCTCGCGCATCACGGACCATCCGTCCATACGCGGCATCATGACGTCGAGCACCATCAGCTCGGGGTGGATCGCGGAGATCTGTGCCATCGCCTCGACGCCGTTGCGGGCGGTCGAGACCTCGTAGCCCTCGGATCCCAGGGCGAGCTCGAGCACCCACACGACCTGGGGCTCATCGTCGACGACGAGGACGCGGTGACCCTTCGGCGCGGGATCGATCCCATCCATGTCTCAAGTAACGGGACGGAACGGCATCCCCTCCATGCGTCATCGGTCCCGTTTCTGTACTCCGTCGAGAGGCCGACACGGGGGCCGGAAGCGGGTGCGCCGGGGTGACACGCACATAGTCACGACGAGTCAGGGTGACTTCGGTCGATCCGCACCCCGGAACCAGGAACGACGTCGCCGATGCGCGTCGACCCCTCGGCACGCGACAGCACCGCCTCCACCGCATCCGGCCCGACGACCAGCACCATCCCGATCCCCATGTTGAAGGTCCCGAACATGTCCGCGTCGGTGGCGTCGGCTCGGCGACGGACCTCGTCGAAGATGGGGGGCTCGGTCCAGGTCCCTCGTTCGATGCGGGCGCCCAGCCCAGCCGGGAGGACGCGCGGGACGTTCTCGAGCAACCCGCCGCCGGTGATGTGGGCGGCCGCATGGACCAATCGATCCCGGTGGAGGGCGAGGACATCCGGCACGTAGATCCGGCACGGTTCCAGCAGCTCATCGGCGAACGTCCGCCCGATCGCGGGCAGGGCGATCGCGAGCTCGTCCGGAGGCACGACCGTTCGGATCAGAGAGAAGCCATTCGCATGGAGACCGCTCGAGGGCAGACCGATCAGGGCATCGCCGGCACGAACCCGATCGGCTCCCAGAACGTCCGCTCCGTCGACGATCCCAACGCAGAACCCCGCGAGGTCGAACCGGTCGTCGGCCATGACACCGGGATGCTCCGCCGTCTCGCCGCCCAGGAGGGCACAGCCAGCAAGGCGGCACCCTTCGACGATCCCCTCGACGACGGACGCCGCGTCTTCGGGGACGACGCGGCCGACCGCCAGGTAGTCGAGGAAGAACAGTGGCTCGGCACCGGTGCAGACGACGTCGTCGGCGCACATCGCCACCAGGTCGATCCCAACGGTGTCGAGTCGCCCGGTGATCCGCGCGAACTCGAGCTTCGTGCCGACCCCGTCGGTGGCGGCCGCGAGGAGCCTGCCGTCACCGATCGAGAAGAGTCCCGCGAAGCCGCCGACGTCCCCCGCCACCTCGGGCCGTCGCGCCCGAGCCGCGAGATCGGCGATGAGCGTCACAGCCTTCGCGGCGGCCTCGGTGTCCACGCCCGAGGAGCGGTAGGCGTCGCTCATGGCTCAGCCGGTCGGGAGCTTGAGCTGGTCCTCGAGGACGTACTTCCCGGCACCCTCCGGGATGTCGATCGGGTATTCGCCGTCGAAGCATGCCCTGCAGAACGTCTCTTTCCGGTCCCCGGCGGCGGCGACCATCCCTTCGAGCGACAGGTACCCGAGCGAATCCGCGCTCACGTACGAGCGGATCTGGTCCACGGTCAGGTCGGCCGCGATCAGCTCCTGGCGGGTCGGCATGTCGATCCCGTAGAAGCACGGCCACTGGATCGGCGGACACGTGATGCGGATGTGGACCTCGGCTGCACCCGCTTCGCGGAGCGCCTGGACGATCTGTTTCGTCGTGGTCCCGCGGACGATCGAGTCGTCCACCACGACGAGGCGCTTGCCCCGGATCGAGTCCGGCAACGGGTTGAGCTTGAGCTTGACCCCGCGATCGCGGAGCGACTGGGACGGCTGGATGAAGGTGCGGCCGACGTAGGTGTTCTTGTAGAGGCCGTCGCCGTAGGGGATCCCGCTCACCTCGCTGAAGCCTTGCGCGGCCGAATTGCCGGTCGTCGGGACGGCGATCACGAGATCGGCATCGGCAGGGTGCTCCCTGGCCAGGATGCGGCCCATCTCGCGCCGGGCCTCGTGGACCGACCGTTCGCGGATCCGGGAGTCCGGGCGCGCGAGGTAGACGACCTCGAACACGCAGAGCGAGCGCTTCGGGGACTCGGCGAACCGCTGGGTGTGCAGACCGCGGTCGTCGATCCGCACGAGCTCCCCCGGCTCGACGTCGCGGACGAGGGTCGCGCCCACGATGTCGAGGGCGCACGTCTCCGAGGCGACGACGAACCCGTTCGGGAGCCGCCCGATCGAGAGCGGCCGGACCCCGTGGGAGTCGCGCGCCGCGAACACGCTGCGCTCGTCCATGAACACGAAGCAGAACGCGCCCCGGAGCTCGGGCAGGACCTCCATCGCGGCGGGCTCGATGCTGCCGGCTTCGGGTGTCCGGTCGGCGATCATCGTCGTGACGATGTCCGAATCCGTCGTCGCGAGACCGGCGCCGCGGACCCGTTCCGCGAGCTCGGACGTGTTCACGAGGTTCCCGTTGTGCCCGAGCGCGATCGAGTGCACGCCGTCGGTCTTGAAAACCGGCTGGGCGTTGTCCCACGTGGTCGAACCGGTGGTCGAGTACCGGGTGTGTCCGACCGCGAGGTCGCCGTGAAGGGTCGTTAGGGTGGCTTCGTTGAAGACCTGGCTGACCAGCCCGAGGTCCTTATACACGAGGATGTTGGTGCCGTCGGAAACGGCGATCCCGGCGGATTCCTGCCCACGGTGCTGCTGGGCGAAGAGACCGAAGTAGGTGAGGCGGGCGACCTCGTCGCCGGGCGCCCATACGCCGAAGAGCCCGCACTCCTCCTTCGGTGACTCGGCGCCCATCGAGGTCTTCAGTGTATCGACGTAGACAGGGCTCGACGGGAGGCGATGGTCGTCAGGGTGCTCACGGGACCAGCGTGATCGGGAGGTCGCGGGAGATGGTCTGGAGCCCGTCGCGGTCGAACGTGAGCACCGTTCCTCCGTTCCGCTCCGCGCAGGCGACGACGGCCGCGTCGGCGAACCCGAGCGGGGGCTCCGCGTAGCGGCTCATCAACGCCCTGATCCGAGGCAGGTCCAGATCACCGCAATCGAGCAGGGTCTCGCCGGTTTCGATGCCCTCGAGGAAGGCGAGGCTCGCCGCCGGCGCCAGCCGGCGGGCGAGCACCTGGTCGACCTCTACGAGGATGCCCACCGGAACGACGGTCGGCATCCTGGCGGACTCGAGCGCACGAACGGCCTCCCGGTGGCGTTGGTCGGCTCGAAAGAGGAGCGCCACGACACCGGACGTGTCGAGCGTGATCACGGCCGACGCTGCACCCGGCCGGTGGAGGGCCCGTCCGTCCAAGCGCCGACCCAGGAGGGCAGCCGGAAGGCGTCACTGCGTCCGAGGTACCGGTCGATCGCCTCGCGGATGAGTTGGTCACGCGGGCGGTCGCTGGAAGCCGCGAGCGACCGCAGCCGCCGGCGCTGGTCCACGTCGAGGTAGATCGTGGTCCGTTCGACCCGCGGGATCACCGACATCGCCGCGGACGCCAGGTGCGGCTGCCAACCGTCCATCGTGCGCAGGAGACCACGGCGCGCCTGATGCCGCCGTGACGACGGTCACACGGCGGGAAGGGACCCCTCGAGACGGAGCAACAGCTCCTTCCGAGGGAGACCGCCGCCGTAGCCGGTGAGCTTGCCGCCGGCGCCGATCACCCGATGGCAGGGAACGACGATCGGGATCGGATTCGCGCCGAGCGCGGCGCCCACGGCTCGGGCGGCCCTCGGGCGGCCGATGCGTCCGGCGATCTCCCCGTAGGTGGCCAGGCGACCGAACGGGACCCTGGCCGTGGCCCCGAGCACGTCCTTCGCGAAGGGGCTCATGAGTCGCCGGTCCAGGCGGAGGTCGAAGTGGCGGCGCGCGCCACGGAAGTACTC
>JALYLP010000556.1 GCA_030774195.1 Actinomycetota bacterium
GCCGCGGGCCTCAGCGACCGCCTCGCCGAGCAGCCACGAAACGAAGCGCTCTGATTGGTCCTGGTCAATTTCCACGCCAGCCCCCTACGGTTCCCGAAGGTAGCCGATCTCGGCGAGCGCTACTGGCTCGGGGCACTCCCGGACGTCGAGCACCTCGGCCTCGAGGACCAGCTCCCGCAGGTCTGCGATAGAGAGGCCCGTCTCGCGATCGATGCGCGTCGCTTCTGATGTGACCAGCGAGCCTCGGGACGCCGTCATAAGTGCCTTCCCCGCCGCCCGCCGGAACGCGCGCCAGCGACGGACGCCGCCGAACGTCTCTCGGAGCCGCTCCTCAGACATGCCGAGGCCGAGCGCTCCGTTGAGCCGCTGGAGGTCGACGAAGTCGCGCGGCGCCAGGGGGCCGTCCTCGTCTACATAGGTGCGCGCGGCGTGATAGGTCTTCTCGAACCCGAGCGAACGAAGCCGCTCGAATAGTTCCATCCGCGTCATCCCGGAGGCCACGAACCTTTGCTGGACTGTCCGCCGCAGGTCCCCGATGAGGAGGTTGGCGGCCAGGAGGTCCGGCCGTTCCTTCTTGAGGCGGTCGCCGATCGCCTCAAGAAGACCGATCCGTCCACCGCGTCGGTCAACCAGCAGCACCATTCCGGGCCGCAGCAAACCTGCCCGGCACTCCACGATCTCCTCGCCCGCCCTGACGTCGGTGAGCCGATCTCGAGGCAGCAAGAAGGCCCCGACGCTGGTCAGGACCTCAATGGCTTCCACGGCTCCGCGCCACTCCCCGCCGGCCAGCTCTTCGCCGACGGCGTCCTCGACCCCTTCGTCACCCACCGCCAGCGGTACCGAGGCTAAGAGCTGCTGCAACGCCTCGAAGGGATCAATCTCTGGCGTCGCTTCGAGCGCGTCGACGACCACGACCTCGGTTTGCACCGCTGGCAACTTCGGGGCGAGAGGCGGCTCGCCGCCGACAAGCTCGCGCCATGCTCGATCGCGGACCTCCTCTCCTCCCCAGCGGGCCCTCGCCCGATGGAGCGCCTCCAGCGTCGTCAGACCCAGGTAAGCGTCGAGGTCGCCTAGCACGAGGACGTGCACGTCGGGGCTCAACCCCGAGTCGAGCCGGTGCCAGTCCCACCGTGCCGGTGTCCCCACGACGACAGCTCGAGGCCAGGTGCCCTCACGGTGCAGCCTGCGCATGGCGACGACGCGAACGCTACCGACCAAGTCCGTCGCGGGATCGCCTCCCACCGAGGCGAGCAAGGCGCGCGCGGCCGTTTGGGTGCGCACTACGACAAGCGTGTCCGCCCCTCCCGATACGGCCTCGGCCAGCTCGCGACCGAAGGGATCGGTGTCTTCGAGGAAGGCCCGAAGATCGGCGAGATCACTCGCGACCACTTCCGCGACCTCTCGGAGATCCCCGCTCAGCGTCCTCGCCCAGGCAGCGATCTCTGGTTCGAACGTCCTGGTCGCGCGCGCGGCCACTGGTGGCAGACCTGCGAATCGGTCAAACAAGGACGGTCGGGACGGCAGCGAGGTCAACGTCGAGACGTGATGCCATGCCACCCGGATACCCCGCAGGATGCTGGGTGGCGGCTCGGGGCCGGCGAGGTCTCGTAGGGCATGGAGGTCGTCTCTCAGCCGACGCACCGTCTGCTCGGCCTCGCTGTGGTGAGCGACGTGGATCGTGGTCTTGACGCCAGCGGCCATTGTCTCGAGCCGCTCTGCTGCCACCGAGAAGGGCACGGCACTCGGTCGGTCGTGCCTCGTCTGCGCGACCAGCGCCAGGTCAGCCTCGGTCCATCCCCACACGAGCGCGCCATCACTGGCAAGCCGCTCCAGCTCGGGGTCCAGTGCATCGGCGAACACCTGGACCGTCGGCACGAGTGGATCGGCCCTCACTGGACCAGCTAGGTGATCTACGACCGCGACGTCGATCGGCCAACCACCAAATCGACGACCGATCATGGCCCCCCGGAACGAGCGGCCGCCCAGGGGACTCTCCCCGTCCGGCCCTGCTCGGAATGCCGGGAACACCTCGCTGATCGGTGTCCGTGACCCAAGGGACGAGATCGCGAGCTCCTCCCACGTGGTCGTTGCCCTGGTGGTGTCCGAGGTCACGATCCCGACTGACTGAGAGCGCTCTCCTTCCACGAATCGGCGGATGAGGATCTCACCAGCGAGCAGCACGGACACCTCACCGGCCGGTGCCGGGTAGACGATGGTGATGCTTCGGCGACGTTCCAGTGCAAGATCTACGAGCGCCAGCACGGTCTCGTCGACGGCCGCGAGC
>JALYLP010000557.1 GCA_030774195.1 Actinomycetota bacterium
GTTCCGGGTGGAACGGGTACGAGTCTCGGATCCGCTCCTCGAAGCGTTCCGCATCCGCCGTCACGGCGCGACGATCGGCGGCGGTCTCCGCCGTCGACTCCCGCAACCGGGTGAACGCCAGCGCGTACTCGCGGGCGGTCTCCCTCGCCATCGTCTCGTGCTCAGGGGTCGAGCCAAACTCGGGGAAGAGACGACGGCGGACGACTCGCATCACCTCCTCGTCGTCGACCGGCTGGCGCTTCGCGTCGATCCGGGTCACGAGATGATCGAGATCTCCCAGCAACGCGGCGTCGCCCGCAGCCTCGTGCTCGCTCGCCTGGAGCGAGTAGACCATCGCGGCGCTCGGCATCCCGCGAACGAGCTCGGTGAGCCCTTGCATGAAGTTCATGACCTGCTTGCGGTAGGGGTCATCGCCCTCGCGACCCCCCGCGCGCTGCACGTAGACCAGAACCTCGTCCAACAGGATCAGGACCGGCCCACCTTCGAGGATCGGCCGCAGCACGTCGTTGCCCGGTGGGCTGCCCTTCTCGTCGTGGATGCGGACCCGCTCGAACCCGGGCTGCCCGCCAATCCGGTACGCGAGCTCGCCCCACAGGGTGTGGATCTCGAGTCCATCGACCAGCCTTGGGGTCCACGGGTCGAGGTCCAGACCGGAGAGGGCCGCAACCCGACCGGCACCCGGGTTCGGGAGGGACGCGATCTCAGGCGAGCGGATCGCTTCGCGCGACTTTATCAAGTGGTAGAGCCCTAGCATCGAGTGCGTCTTCCCTCCACCGAACGGTGTCCGGAGCTGTAGGACGCGATCGCCCGGTCCTCCGCTGAGCACGGTGAGCACGTCCTCGAGAAGCTGACGGAGCTTCACCGTGAGGTAGGTGGTACGGAAGAACTCGTCGGCGTCTCGGTACACACGGGGTGTCCCCGGGTCGCCCCGATCGACCGCACCGAGGTCTGCCGCGTAGGTGCTCATCTCGAGGCGGCCCGCCAAGATGTCCTCGTGCGGGCGGACCACCTCGGTCCATGGCTTCAGTCGGTACGCATCTGAGGTCATCGGTCGTCGCTCCTCGAGAGAACGTCTTCGACCAGTGGACGCCAGGCAGCCAGCAGGCTCTGGATCGCTTCCTGTTCCCGATTGGTCGTCCCCTGTCCCTTGCCGCTCAGGGAGGTAGTTGCGAGAGCCCGAGCAACAAGCTGCAAGCGCCCGAGATCGGGACGCGTGTCCCACAGGTAGTCGGGGAGTTGGGCCGGTGCGCGATGTGCGAGCCACAGGACCCGGTGAAGGATGTCAATCAACGGGGGAACTCCATCCTCGGCGCTCCCAACCCGCTCGTGCTCTCCGCGCTCCAAGTAGTCGCGCAGGCGGAGGCTGCCTCCTGACTGGGCGATAAGGGCTCCAGCGCCTGCGACGAGGCTTCGGGCCCCTACGAGTTCGACGCCGCCGGCACGAGATCCGCCCAGGACGCCGTGCGCAAGGGTATTCATCTCATCGAACGGCACCGATGCGTCGCCGTACTCGAACCGGCCGATTACATACAGCTGGGTCACGGGATCGACTACCTCGACGCCGCTCTTCGGTATTCCCATGAGATCGGACAGGATCGTCTGGATTACGCTCCCTTGCACCTCGTCGAGGAAGTGCTCCGCCTCCATCGGATCCCCGTTCGGCAGCTCAACCTTCCTATAGCGCGTGTATGCACGCAGCCCTGCCCCGATTGTTGCGATCACGAGGTCGCCACCTGTGACGCCGAGTCGGGGAAGGGTTCGAACGCGTTCAGCAACCGCCTCTTGGAGCTCTACCTGCACATCGGCCCACTCGCCGACGAGATCTGACTCACGTCGCCGCGCAACGAGGAAGATGCTGGACGCTAGCGAGGCGTTGTCTGCACCGCCCCGCCTCCCCTCCCTCTCGGTATCGATCGGCCACGCTTCGACGACCGTGAAGCCGGAGGCGCGAAGGCTCCGGATCAGCGTCGACCAGCCGGCAGTGGTCTGGTGGGCGTAAACGGCGACCATGGGGGCCTCGGGCTTGAGCACACGACGGAGCTCGTGCAGGGCCTGCGTCATCATGGACTCGTACTCGGCGTCGGCGGCGTCCTTGTCCTTGCCGTGGCGGTACGCCGCAGCGATGATCTCTTGGCGCTTCGGAGCAGCCGGTCCACCGAAG
>JALYLP010000558.1 GCA_030774195.1 Actinomycetota bacterium
CACACGCGGCGGAACGGAAGCCGAGCCCGCGCTCACCTCCATGAAGGCGGCGGCGAGTCCTTCGATGAGCCGGCCGATGTCGAGCAACGACCGGACCTCCGCGTCGCTCAGGACCAGCACGCGGCCACAGTAGGGGAGGTCCCAGATGCGGACAAGCGGCGTCAGCCGAGAAGCTCGCGTCGCACGGCGTCGTTTCCCTTGTTTTGAAAACGAGAACGACTCTTGTTATACTCGGCGGACGTTCGTCCTCGGTGCACAGGAGGCCCTCGATGCTCGAGCCGTTCCTCTTCCCCTTCGTTCAGCGAGCCGTGGCCGAGGTACTCGTGCTCTCGCTCGCGACCGGCATCCTCGGAACCTGGATCGTCCTGCGGGGACTCGCGTTCTACGCCCACGCGGTTGGAACCGCCGCCTTTCCCGGGCTCGTCCTCGCCGACGGCCTCGGTTTCGCTGCGCCGATCGGCGCATTCGGGGCGGCGCTCGCGTTCGCGGCCGGGATGTCCCGACTCGCGTCCGGTCACCATGACGACAGTGACTCGATGACCGCGCTTGCCCTCGTCGGCGCCCTCGTGACTGGCGTGATCCTCGCGAGCGATGTGTTCCACTCCGGAAGCAATATCGAGACGCTGCTCTTCGGCAGCCTCTTCGTCACCGGGTCGCGCGACCTGGTGCTCGCCGCGGCTGCGAGCGTCTTCGTCCTCGGTGCAGGCCTCACGCTCGGTCGCCGGTGGCTGGCCTTCGGTTTCGATCCCTCCTCGGGAGCGTCGCTCGGCTTCCGGACCCGCTGGCCGGAGGCCACGCTGCTCGTGCTGATCGCGTTCGTCGTGGTGGCGTCGCTCTCGGTCGTGGGAGCGTTGCTCGCCACGGCACTCCTCGTTATTCCCGCTGCGACCGCCCGGATCTGGTGCCGCCGCTTGCTGCCGTGGCAGATCGCCAGCGTGTGTCTCGTCGCGATCGAGGGCACGGTCGGCCTCTGGCTCTCCGTCAAGACGAACGCGCCGCCGGGGCCGGCGATCGCCACGCTCTCAGGGGGGGTCTTCGCGGTCGCTGCGCTTGGACATGCCGTCTGGCGCCGGCGACCGGGCCGGGTTCTCCTCGTGCCGGCGTTGCTCTTCCTGAGCCTCGTGGGAGCCGCGTGCACAAGCAGTTCCGCCGCCAGCTCCGGGACGCCCGACGTCGTCGCCACCACCACCCAGATCGGGGACTGGGTGCGCGTCGTCGGTGGGCGCGCGATCCAGGTGCACCAGATCCTTCAACCGAACACCGATCCCCACGACTACGAGCCTCGTCCCGCTGACGTGGAGGCGACGGCGAACGCCGCGGTCGTCTTCGAGAACGGAGACAACCTCGACACGTGGATGGCGAAGGTGATCGAGAACGCCGGCGGGAGCCCCACGGTGGTCGACCTGGGGGCCTCAGTGCCGGTCAAGTTGCCCGGGCAGACCAGTGGACCGGAGGCGTCCCGCTACGACCCGCACTGGTGGCACGACCCGACCAACGCCGAGGAGGCGGTCGCGCAGATCCGCGACGTGCTCTCGAAGCAGGATCCCGCCGACGCCAAGACCTTCCAGGCCAACGCGTCCGCGTACCTCGCAAAGCTGAAGGAGCTCGACAAGGGCTCGACCGCCTGCTTCGCGAAGGTGCCGGAGAGCCAACGCAAGCTCGTCACCGACCACGACGCCTTCAACTACTACGCGCGGCACTACGGCATCACGGTTGTCGGCGCCGTCATCCCCTCCCAGACGACCCAGGGAGAGCCGTCCGCCGGTGACCTCGCGACCCTCGTCGCCCAGATCAAGAAGGAGGGCGTGAAGGCCGTGTTTCCGGAGAGCTCGCTCAATCCGAAACTCGCGCAAGCGATCGCCAGCGAGAGCGGAGCGTCCTCGGACTACACGCTCTACGGCGACACACTGGGACCGCCCGGTTCCTCCGGAGCCACGTACCTCTCGATGGAGGTCTCCAACGCCGACGAGATGGTGAAAGGATTCACCGGTGGGGCATCCTCCTGCACGATCCCTGGGATCTCCTGATGGCCAGCGACCGCTTCGCGGAGGCCACGACGGCCAGATCGACCGATGAGAAGAGCGGGCGCGTCCAGATCCTGGCCGAGGCGCGGGACCTCGCCGTTGCGTACGGATCGCACGTCGCGATCGAGGACGTCTCCTTCTCGGTTCCGGCCGGCAGACGCATCGGTCTGATCGGCCCGAACGGAGGGGGGAAGACGACGCTGTTCCGCGCGATGCTGGGCGAGCTCCGGCCCGTCCGGGGAACGCTCCAGGTGTCGAGCCGCTGCGGAAGCGTTCCGCAGACGCAGCGCTCCCGGCTCGATTACCCGGTCACCGCGCTCGACGTCGCACTGATGGGAACGCTCTCGCGCCTCCCATGGTGGCGGCGTCCCGGCCGGGCGGAGCGCGAGCAGGCCCGTGCCGCGCTGGCGGAAGTCGGCATGGCCGATCTCGCCGGTGAGCTCTTCGGCGAGCTCTCGGGAGGCCAGCAGCAGCGTGTCCTGGTCGCCAGAGCGCTGGTCCAGGAGGCTCGCCTGCTGCTGATGGACGAGCCGTTCACCGGTGTCGACAAGACGAACGTCGAGCTGATCCTCGAGCTGATCGACCGCCTGGCGAAGGACGGACGCGCCCTGCTGATCGCGACGCACGACGTCGACCAGGTTCTGGAGTGGGACGAGGTCGTCTGCCTGAATCACCGACAGATCGCCTTCGGTCCTCCGGACGAGGTGCTGACTCCCGAGGTGCTGGCAGCCACGTATCCGGGGTCGGTGGTCGTGCTCTCCCATCAGGGCCACGGCGTGCACCACGACGAGGCGGGAAAGCACACGCACCCGTGAGCCCGCTCGCAATCCTGAACGAGGTCTGGCACTGGTTGACGGAGCCATGGTCGCTCGGACTCGTCGACCACGCCTTCGTGGAACTCGTGTTCCTCGGAATCGTGGGAGGGGCGCTCGGCTGCTGGGTGGTCCTGTATGGGCTCTCCTATAGCGCCGAGTCGATGTCGCACGCGCTGTTTCCCGGGCTCGTTCTTGCCGCCCTGCTTGGGTTCTCCTATCTCCTCGGGGGCATCGGCGGCGTGGTCGTCGCGGCGCTTGCGATCGCCGCCTTCGGCCGCACACCCCGGATCGGGCGCGACACCTCTGTGGCGGTCGTCATCTCATCCCTCTTCGGGTTCGGTGTATTGCTGGCGCTTTCTCCGGCCACGCCGGCGGGACTCCAGGGCCTCCTCTTCGGCAACCTGCTCGGGCTGGCACAGAGCGACCTCGTTGCAGCGGCGGCGCTCGCACTCGTCGTGCTCCTCGCGCTGCGGCTCCTCCACGGACAGCTCCTGGTCGTCGGCTTCGACAGGGAGAGCGCGAGGTCGCTCGGCGGACGTCCTTTCTTCGCGGACGCGGCGTTGCTCGTGCTTCTCGCCCTCGCGGTCGTCGTCGCCGCACAAGGCCTCGGGAACCTGCTGGCTCCGGCGGTGCTGGTCGGCCCCGCGGCCTGTGCCCGGCTCGTCGCGAGACGCATGCTCCCGATGATGGTGACGGCGTTCGCGATCACCGTCGTCACGGGAACGATCGGTCTCTACGTCTCCTATGACGCTGGAGCGGCCGGAGGGGCGTCCGTGGCGGGGAGCATCGTCGTTCTCTACATCGCGCTGCGGCTCTGGCGTGGCGCGCCCCGCTCGACGCTCGAGCCCCCGCGCCCGACGGCCACCGTCCCCGCCACCAGTTGATTCTTATCGATTCCCATTCCTGCTAGACTGCGCGCGTGGAAAGTGATCTGCACGTCGAGATCGCGGCGCGGCTGAAGCGAGACGCGCAGCGATACACGCGGAACCGCCGGACGTTGGTGGAGATCCTGCGGAGGGCGAACCAGCCGCTCGCGATCCCCGACATCCTGCGCGCCAAGCGCGGTCTCCCGCAAAGCTCCGTCTACCGGAACCTGACGGTGCTGGAGCGCTCTCACGTCGTCCGTCGTGTGATCACGGGGGAGGACTTCGCCCACTTCGAACTGGCGGAGGACCTGACGGAACATCACCATCACCTCGTCTGTTCCGGCTGCGGTGCGGTGGAGGATGTGCGTATCCCACCGAGACTCGAGCGAACCATGGAGCAGGCCTTGGACACGGTGGCCTCCGGGACGGGGTTCACGGCTGTGAGCCATCGCCTGGACCTGCTCGGCAC
>JALYLP010000559.1 GCA_030774195.1 Actinomycetota bacterium
CCCCGGGCGTCGGTGAGAACGCGATGCAAGAGAAGAGGGCTCGCCGGCCCCTTGCTCAAAGTCACCGGCGCGCTCAGCGCGAAGCTCGGCCACCGAGCCTGAGGAAGTCCCGCTCGGCGTCCGTCGGCGCCAGGTCGGCAGCACGCTCGTAGGCAGACGCAGCCTCACTCTGCCGACCCAGCCGCCGAAGCAGATCGGCTCGCGTGGCGTGGAAGGGGTGGTAGGTATCCAGGTCCAACTCATCAACCAAAGCCAGCGCAGCAGCGGGGCCGTGCACCTCCCCGATGGCGATGGCGCGGTTGAGGGCCACGACCTGCGTGGGGGCGCCCGCAAGCAACTGGTCGTAGAGAGCGACGATCTGCGACCAGTCGGTCTCCTCGACTGTCGGGGCGTCCGCGTGCACGGCGTTGATCGCCGCCTGGAGCTGATACGCACCGGGTTGGTTGCGGCGAAGGCACCGGCGGACGATCGCCTGGCCCTCCTCGATCAAGGCGCGATCCCATCGTGTCCGGTCCTGCTCGCCGAGTAGCACGAGGGAGCCGTCGGGCCGCGTTCGCGACGAGCGACGTGATTCGGTCAGGAGCAGAAGCGCCAACAGGCCGGCAACTTCTGGCTCGTCGGGCATGAGCGTCGCCAGGATCCGTGCCAGTCGGATCGCCTCTGAGCACAGACTCGGTTCGACTGGGCTGGTCAGCCCGGCGTTGTAGACGAGGTAGACGACGGCCAGCACCGGGCGCAGGCGATCGGGCAGCTCGTGATCCTCCGGCATGCGGTAGGGGATCCGAGCGGCCTTGATCTTGCGCTTGGCGCGGACGAGGCGTTGGGCCATGGTTGGCTCGGCGACGAGGAAGGCGCGGGCCACCTCGTCGGTCGTCAGCCCGCCGAGCAGGCGCAGGGTCAGCGCCACCTGCGCTTCGGTGGAGAGAGCCGGGTGGCAGCAGGTGAAGATGAGGCGAAGCCGGTCGTCCTGCACGCGCCCCACCTCCTCTCGCCTGTCCGGATCGTCATTGCCGGGCGGGAGCGCCGCCACCTCGCTCAGCAGTTCCCGTTCACCCGACTCGAGGCGCAGGCGGTCGATAGCACGGTTGCGAGCGGTCGTCGTGATCCAGCCGCCCGGGTTGGGCGGTAGGCCGTCGTCCGGCCACTTGCGCAGGGCGACGGCGAACGCCTCCTGCACGGCATCCTCCGCGAGGCCGATGTCACCGAAGACTCGGATCAGGGCAGCCACCGATCGGCCGAACTCCTCGCGGAAGATCTGGCCCACCTGGGTCGCGTCGAGCGCGGGTGAGCCGTCGACGCCGCGCCTCTCAGGCGTCGGGCATCTCCCAGAACGGGCGGACCTCGATGGGCCTGCCGACCGCTTCGGTGGTCTTCGACGCCCAAACGAGTGCGGCGTCGAGGTCATCAGCCTCGATGATGTAGAAGCCGCCCAGGTGTTCCTTCGACTCCGCGAAGGGGCCGTCGGTGGTCAGCACCTTGCCGTCGGACATGCGAACGACAGTCGCGGTGCCGGGCTCGCTCAGACGGCCAGAGAAGAACAACGCACCTTCCGACTTCATCTCCTCCTCAAGCGCGCCGATCGCCTTCCAGGACTGCTGCATCTGTTCTTCGGTCATCGGGTCGCCGACCTCGCCGTCAACGCTATGGACGGACAATAGGTACTGGGCCATGGTGAATCCCTCCTTTGGCTGGGGCGGGTCGGTCCCGCCGCTCACCCTTACTACGGACGGCCGGTGCCCAAATCGACACGTGTACACAAGAAAATAGCGGTCACGGTCGAATCACGGGCCCGAGTCAGGCCTCGCAGCCGCCCAGTGTTACCCCTGCAGTCGTGCCTACGGTCGCCCAACCACCGTCACGGAGACCGGTTCGCTTGCCGAGGCGTTCCCGGCCGCATCCCGGGCGACGACTCTGTACGAGTGTGTCTCTCCTTTGCTTAGACCCGCGTCCGTGTAGGCGGTCGTCATCCCGTTGGTCGTGGCGACTCTCGTTCCGTCGCGATAGATGTCGTAGGCGCTCACACCGATCTCATCGCTCGCCGGTGTCCATTCGAGATGAACGCGGTCCCAAGCGCTCGAGATCGAGGAGATGGACGGAGCAGACGGGGGGGTCGAGTCGACGGGAGGGCCGTGACACGTGATCGGTCCGGAAGACGTCGAGGAATCAAGCGGCGTCGTCGGATCGGCTGCGGAGTAGAAGCCGAACTCCGCACGGTCCGGATAGAGTTCCAGCTGCAGAGCCCCGGTCCCACTCCAGCTTGCACGAACGTCCGGGTTCTGCGTCGAGGACGCCGAGAACGACTCCCCGCCGGTTCCAGCCACCATCTGAGTGACGCCCGAGGCGAGCGGGTCTCCGTTCGCGTTGAGGGGCTGCCATCGCTCGTAGTCGTGGATGTGTCCGTTCAGCACCAGCTCGACCCCGTGAGCCGCGAAGAGGCTCCACAAGGGTGCGAGT
>JALYLP010000560.1 GCA_030774195.1 Actinomycetota bacterium
GTCCACAGGCGCGGAAGCGCGCGGCCGAGAAGCCGGCGGAGCCGCCCGCACCGTCGGGGCCCGTTCTGCAGGTCGTGCATGGCGCCACGCCCCAAGTGATCGCCGAGAAGCTAGACCGGTCACCCGCCGAGATCGTGAAGATCCTGTTCATGGCGGGCGAGATGGCGACCGCGACGACGTCCCTGACCGATGACGCGATCCGCGTGATCGCGGACGAGCTCGGCTACACGGCGGCCATCGTCGGGATCGAGGATGAGCTCAAGCTCGAGGAGCAGCAGGACGAGGCGGCCGAGCAAGGAGCGCTGGTCCCGCGCGCTCCGGTGGTGACCATCATGGGCCACGTCGACCACGGCAAGACGAAGTTGCTCGACGCGATCCGGTCCACCGACGTGGTCGCGGGTGAGTTCGGAGGGATCACGCAGCACATCGGCGCGTACCAGGTGCACGCGCGCGATCGCGAGATCACCTTCATCGACACCCCGGGTCACGAGGCCTTCACCGCGATGCGTGCTCGTGGCGCCGGGGTGACGGACATCGTCGTGCTGGTGGTGGCTGCCGACGACGGCGTGATGCCCCAGACGGTGGAAGCGCTCGACCACGCGAAGGCGGCGAACGTCCCGATCATCGTCGCCGTCAACAAGATCGACAAGGACGAGGCGGACCCCAACCGCGTCCGGACCCAGATGGTCGAGCGTGGCGTCGTCCCCTCCGAGTGGGGCGGTGACTACGAGTTCGTCGACGTCTCCGCGAAGGCGAACCTCAACCTCGACGCGTTGCTCGACACGATCCTCGTGGTCGCCGACCTCGAGGAGCTGAAGGGCGATCCCACCGGCCGAGCTCGCGGGACCGTCCTCGAGGCGCACCTCGACAAGGGGCGTGGACCGGTCGCGACCGTGCTCGTGGAGAAGGGCACGATCGAGGTCGGCGATGCGTTGATCGCGGGTACCGCGTATTGCCGGATCCGCGCGATGCAAGATGAGAACGGTCGCCCGGTGGACATCGCGGGACCCTCGAAGCCGGTGCAGATCCTCGGCTGGAGCCATGTGCCGAGCGCGGGCGACGACTTCCGCGAGGTCGACGACGAGCGTGAGGCCCGTCACCTCGCGGAAGAGCGCGAAGCCAAGACGCGCCAGGCGGAGCTCGTCACGGCGAAACGCAAGACCCTCGAAGACCTGATGCGCGAAACCGGGCGGGCCGAGGTGATCGATCTCAACGTGATCGTGAAGGCCGATGTTCAGGGGTCCGTGCAAGCGCTCGAGGACTCGCTGCTCAAGCTTCCGCAGGAGGAGGTCAGGGTCAACATCGTTCGAGCCGGTGCCGGCGGCATCACGGAGAACGACGTCACGCTCGCGATGGCATCCGATGCGATCATCGTCGGGTTCAACGTGCGGCCGTCCGCGGGGGCCCGCGAGCTCGCCGAGGCGGAAGGCGTGGACATCCGGGCGTACCGGGTGATCTACGACGCTATCGATGACATCAAGGCTGCGCTCTCCGGTCTGTTGAAGCCAGAGCAACGCGAGCGCATCCTCGGTGAAGCCGAGGTTCGCCAGACCTTCCGGGTGCCGAAGCTCGGGGTCATCGCTGGCTCCTACGTGCGCAGCGGCGTGATCCGTCGGAACGCCTCGGTGCGTTTGGTGCGTGACGGTGTGATCGTCTACGACGGCAAGATCGGGTCCCTCCGTCGGTTCAAGGACGACGCCGCCGAGGTCCGCGAGGGCTTCGAATGCGGCATCGGCCTCGAGAACTATCAGGACGTCAAGGAGGGCGACATCATCGAGGCCTACGAGGTCGAAGAGTTCGCCCGGTCCATCTGAGCCGTCCGTGCTGGTCGCACTCGAACGCTTCGATCTGCGGATCCCCGGTTGTCGATCGCTGAAGCAGAAGCGTCACGTCCTGACCAGTCTCACGGCCGCGCTGCGGCAGCGGTTCCCGGTGAGCGTGGCGGAGGTCGAGCATCAGGACCTCTGGCAGCGGACGGCGATCGCGGTCGCCGCCGTCGGTTCCGACCAACACCACTTGCGCCGGGTGATGCACGAGGTCGAGAAGCTCGTCGAGCGGTGGGACGGGACCGAGGTGCTCGAGGCCGAGCTCCGGCTCGTCTGGCCCGAGGACTGAGAGACTGGCCGGGTACGCTGGTCCTATGCCGCAAGGACCTCGAACGGAACGGGTCGGGGAGGGTTTCCGAGAGATCCTCGCCGAGGCGATCCACAGGCTGAAGGACCCAAGGATCGGGTTCGTCACGATCACCGGCGTCAAGGTGTCCCACGACCTGCAGGTCGCCTGGGTCTATTTCACGGTCTTCGGCGACGCAGCGGCGAAGGCGGGTTCGCGAGCGGCGCTGCGGTCCGCGACGCCCCACCTCCGGCGTGAGCTGGGGCGGCAGATCCGGCTCAAGGTCGTCCCCGAGCTCCGGTTCGAGGAAGACGAGACGCTCGCGACCGGTGAGCGGATCGACCGGATCATCGACCAACTGCACCACGAGGAAGGGGCTCCGCGTGACGCCTGAGGACCTCGCGCGGGCCGCCGAGGTCCTGCGCGATGCCGACCGGGTCGCGATGGCGTGCCATGTGAATCCCGACGCCGACGCCCTCGGGTCGATGCTCGGGCTCGCGCAACACCTCATCGCGCGTGGCACCGAGGTAACGTGTTCGTTCCCCAACAACCCGCCGCACCTGCCGCGTTGGGCCGACATGCTTCCGGGGCTCGAGCTGCTGGTGCCGCCCAACCGCTTCCCGCGGTCACCCGACGTGATGGTGACGTGCGACTGCGCGTCGTTCGATCGGCTGGGGATGCTCGAGCCCTCCGCGACGGCGGCTAAGGAGCTGATCTGGATCGACCACCACCGGTCGAACGACGGCAGCGGCACGATCCGTTTGGTGGACCCCGACGCGTCATCGACGTGCGAACTGGTGGCGAGGTTGATCGACGAGATCGGCGGAGAGCTGACACGTGGATCGGCGCTGTGCCTGTATGCCGGCCTCGTCACGGACACCGGCCGGTTCCAGTACGAAGCAGTCACCTCGGAGACCCTCCGGCTCGCCGCGCGTCTCCGCGAGCACGACTTCGATCACGCCCGGCTCTCCCAGGTGCTCTACGAGGACAACGGAGCTGCCTACCTGCGGCTGGTCGGCCGGGCGCTCAGCCGACTCCAAGAGGTCCCGGAGGCCGAGTTGGTGTGGACGTACCTGACTCAGGGTGATCTGGCCGAGGCCGGCGTGGGCCCCGGTGATACCGACGACCTGATCGACGTGCTTCGGACCGCCCGCGAGGCAGATGTTGCCGCGATCCTCAAGCAACAGCGAGACGGCCGGTTCAAGGTGAGCGTCCGCTCGCGCGGCGGGCACGACCTGGCGGTGGC
>JALYLP010000561.1 GCA_030774195.1 Actinomycetota bacterium
CAACCGACGTGCGCATCACGCACTACAACCACGTGGTTCCCGGGCGATACACGACCGAGCTCGGCCTGAATGCGACGGGAGCGTCGATCGAGTGGGGTGTGAGCAGCCTCGGTTATTCGGGGTATCGGGAGTTCAGCCGCGACGCAGCCGCGTATCGAGAAGAGGTCATCGCGAAGGGCGCGGCCGATCCGCTCGCGATCGCTCCCCTCTACTTCCCCTACCTGGCCGATGGGGAGCGCGACGATCCCACCGCGCGAGCAGCGCTGCTGGGGCTTTCGTCCCGTCATCCCCGCGCCGCGATCGCTTACTCGATCGCCGAAGGCGTGGCGCTGGCCGTACGCGAGCGCGTCCAGTCCCTCAACCGAGCGGGGTCGCCGCTCGACGAGCTGCGAGTCGCTGGCGGCGCAGCCCATCTCGACGTGCTCGGACACATGAAAGCGGACGCCCTCGGCTGCCCGGTCCTGCACCTGGATGCGGATACCGCGGCGGTCGGAACGGCATTCCTCGCGGGAGACGCCGCCGGTGTGGAAGAACAGGTGAAGGCCGCCATCTTGGGGATCGTGACGCGAGCAACCCGGTTCGAACCGGCCACGGCCGCGGTCGAGATCGCAGCCGTGCGGGGGGAACGGTTCGACGAGGTGAGGTCCAGCCGGGCGCTGCATGTGGAGCCGCGCTGATGTGCGCCGTCAGATACACCCTCGGCGTCAACACCTCGTTCGCGGTAAAGCGGTGGTCCGAACCGGAGCGGTGGGCGACACTGATCGAAGACCTCGAGGTGGGATTGGTGCAACACACCTTCGATCTCGTCGACCTCGACGGTCCTTCGGAGTACATCGCGGACCAGGCGCGTGCCGTCCGATCGGCATGCGAGGGGCACGGATTGCAGTTGCACTCCACGTTCACGGGGTTAGGGGCTTATTCCTCCAATCTCTTGCTCCACCCAGAGGAGCGCAACCGAGCCCGGGCTGAGGACTGGTACCGGCGAGCGATCGATTTCACTGCCGAGGCGGGGGCGAAGTGCACGGGCGGGCACATCGGCGCGTTCAGCGTGTCGGACTGGCGTACGGAACCCCGGCGGTCCGAGTTGACCGGCGCGTTGGACCAAGCATTGGATCGCCTCGCCAGATATGCCCGGACCAAGGGTCTCAGTTGTCTTCTCGTTGAGAACATGGCTGCGGCGCGCGAGCCATCGACGATGGAATGGATGGCCCGGCTTCTCGACGACGGCGACGACGATCGAGTGCCGGTGGCCTTGTGCCTGGATGTTGGGCACCAATGTGTGCCGGGCCAGAAGGGGGCGGAACGCGACCCTTACGCCTGGCTCGAGCGCCTCGGTTCCGCGGCCCCCGTCGTCCACCTCCAGCAATCAGACGCCGCCGCGGATCATCACTGGCCGTTCACCGATGCCGCCAACGCCCAGGGCCGGATCCGGTCGGAGGACATACTGGCCGCTCTAGACCGATCGGGGGCGACCGACGTGGCGCTGGTGCTGGAGATCGTGCCCCCGTTCGAGCAGGACGACGACTCCGTCCTTACCGACCTTGCGGCCTCGATCGGATACTGGAAGCAAGCGCTCGCCGGCGCCTGATCGCCGCGGTAGTCGCGTCAGTTACCTCATCGATCCCGTTCTCTCAGGCCTCTTTCAGGTGCGGCGGCCCATGCTGAGCCCGAAGTCCGAAGCGCAGTCGCAAGGGGATCAGGGTCTCGCTGCTCGCTGCCGGACCCTTTCTGTCTGGGGATGTGTCACCGTGATGCCATGAAGATCTTGGTGATCGAAGACGAGAAAAATCTCGCCTCGGCTCTGAAGCGCGGGCTCCAGGCAGAGGGGGCATCCGTCGACGTCGCCCTCAACGGGACCGACGGCTTGTGGATGGCAGAGGAGAATCCCTATGACGCGCTCGTCGTCGACATCATGCTTCCCGGGGCTAACGGATTTCAGATCTGCGAGCGGCTGCGGGGGCAGGGGAACTGGACGCCGATCCTGATGCTCACGGCCAAGAACGGGGAACTGGACGAGGCCGAAGCTCTTGATGCAGGCGCCGACGATTACCTGACCAAACCGTTCTCCTACGTGGTTCTTCAGGCACGCCTCCGAGCGTTGCTTCGCCGGGGGGTGACGGAGAGGCCGGCCACCCTCGTGGTGGGCGACTTAACAGTGGATCCCGCCACGCGTCGCTGTCGCCGGGGGAACGAGGAGATCGGATTGACGGCCCGCGAGTTCTCGGTTCTCGAGTACCTGATGAGGCGCGCGGGTGACGTGGCCTCCAAGCGCAATGTCTTGGAAAACGTTTGGGACTATGACTTCGATGGCGATCCGAACATAGTCGAGGTCTACATCCGCTACCTGCGCAACAAGGTCGACCGGCCGTTTGGATGCAAGAGCATCGAGACCGTCCGCGGTGCGGGATACCGGATCGCCGCCGATGGGTAGCGATCGGGGTTTCCGTGCTCGCCCGGCAGGCGTCAGGATGCGGACCACGATCGCCTCCGCTCTGGTCGCTGCCTGTGCTGTGACCATCGGCGGCTTCGCCTTCGTGGCGATACTCAAGTCCTCGCTTACATCCAGCGTTCAGGACATCGCCCAACAGCGTGCCGCCGCCGTGGCTGCCGGGCTGGCGGCGGGAACCGAACCGGGCCGGCTAACCCCCCGCGATGAAGAACTACTCGTGCAGATCGTCGACGCCCAAAACCACAAGCTCCTGGCGAGCTCCGACGCGCGTCTTACTGCACCCCTAAGCGCAGTTCATCCTGGCGAGAGCGTCACGATCGACCACGTTCCGATCGGCGACGGCACCCATTCGTTCCGCACCGTGGCGAGGAGCGCCAACACACCGCAGCGCGACTACCTCGTGATAGTCGGGGGCTCTCTGGAGCACGTATACGAGAGCACCAGGACCGTAAGCCGGATGCTCTCCTTGGGGATACCGGCACTTCTTATCGTGATCGTTCTGACAACCTGGCTCTTTACGGGTCGCGCTCTGCGTCCGGTCGAGTTGGTCCGAAAGGAGGTCGCCGACATATCGGCCCGCGACCTCGAAAGGCGCGTTCGCGTCCCCAAGACCGGTGATGAGATCGCACGCCTGGCCGAGACGATGAACGAGATGTTGGCTCGCCTCGCCGAATCGTCAGAGCGACACCGTCAGTTCATCTCCGACGCGTCTCACGAGCTTCGCAGCCCTATCGCCACCATCCGTTCTCTGGCGGAGGTAGCTGCCGAGCATCCAGACAGCACCTCGCTCGAAGGGTTGGCGGCGTCCGTGCTGGTCGAAGAAAAACGCCTGGAGGCCCTCGTTGACGACCTCATCGTTCTCGCTCGGGCCGACGAGAACACGCTCGTCCGAGCGCGTCAGCCCATCGATCTCGATGACCTCGTGTTCGAGGAGGCGGCTCGTTTACGAGCCACATCCAACCTCCGCATCGACATCTCGAAGGTGGCCGCCGCGTGTGTTCACGGCGATGCAGCATCGCTGCGCCGCGCGCTCCGGAACGTGGCCGACAACGCGGTCCGCCATGCGAGGAGCCGGATCGGGTTCGAGGTCTCATCGGACGGCCGCACCGCAACCGTGGTCGTGACCGACGACGGAGCCGGAGTAGCCGAGGACGACCGGGTCCGCATCTTCGAACGCTTCATCCGATTGGACACGGCTCGGGACAGGGATTCCGGAGGCAGCGGCCTTGGCCTTTCGATCGTGGCCGAGATCGCCCACGCGCACAAAGGA
>JALYLP010000562.1 GCA_030774195.1 Actinomycetota bacterium
CTTCGGGACCGCAGGTGCGTTCATCGCGCTGGGTCGAGCCTTCCGCACCGACGACTTGCCGGCCGTCATGCCGACGCCGACGCAGACGCCCCCGGATCTCGGACTCGGGTTCCCGATATGCGATGTCATGTCGATGCCCTTCACGGTCGCCGGTGCCCCCGGGAACGCGTACGTGTTCACGAAGGCGACCGACGGCTGTCCGAAGCCCGGCGAAGGGCATCGGTTCGTTGGCGCCGATCTCGACGGGAACGGCACGGTCGACGCGACCGCACCCGAGCTTACGGACTGTTTCTCACCCGTGGGGTGCGAGACGTTCGCGGCTCCGGACGTGAACGGAGATGGCACGTCGGAGATCGCGGTCTCCACCGCGGGAGCCGACGGATACGGGGTGTGGCTGTACGCGGTGACCACGTCGCCGGCGGCGGTGGAGCCGATCACCCTGGTCGATCCGCACGGCATCGGGAACGTCCAGACCGGAACGTTGCAGTTCGCCTGGGTCGATGTCGTCGGGCATTCGGGAGGCGCTCGATGCGACGCGCTTCCGAACGGGAGCACGTTCACCATCTTCGGCGTGGACAAGCTCGATCCCAACGCCGACGTTCAGCTCACCGATCTCCGGATCGCCGGAGCTACCGCGACCGTTGTTGGGGCCTCGCACGACAGGGTCCCGATCGCCGACGCACCGGCGCCTGGGAACACGCTCTGCGGAGCCCCCCTCCACGGCTCGGCGGCGAACTTCCCGAACGCTGCGGACTCGAACACTATGGACATCGGGATCGGAGAACCCCTGTGCCACGTGTCGAGGGTCGTCGCCGACTTCACCGGAGATGGACGCGACGACACCGCGTTGGTCGGTATGGAGGGACGGAACGGTCGCTGCACCGACGCGGCGGAGGGCACGGAGATCGTGGCGATGGACACCACCGGCGATGGGCTGCCCGATGGAGGGTACTTCGTGAACGCCGGGTGCCTGATGTGCAGGGCGTACGCGGCTGCCGATCTGGACGCGGATGGCATCCCCGAACTCATCGTGTTGCATCAGAACTCGGCCACACCCGTGTACGAGCTCATCGAAGCCTTCGTGCGATCCACACAGGAGGAGACCAGCCTCGTTCCGATCATGATCGGGTCCGACGCGCCGCAGATGGGACTCTCCGCGGGACAGGGCGTCACCCTCACGGCCGGAGGCGACGAGGGGTCCAGCTTCGCGATCGGATGCGAGGGCTCCCCCGACAGCCCGATCGTGGTCCAGTGGCGGAGCCAGCATCCCGTTGACGGACCGGGCTCGGACGTACGCGACGTCTACGAGACGAAGCTCAGCATCACCGGCACGGAGGCGACGGTGGTCGACTCCCAGCACACCACGCAGCCGACGAGCGTTCCGCTGCCATTCGACTCGCTCGAAAGCTCCGGCTGTGGTGTGCAGTGGTTCCCGCCCGAGTAGATCGGAAGCGTCAACCGGTAAGGCCGAGGACCAGTTCGTTTAGGAGGAGCATGCCGCGCTCGGTCGGGACGAGCTGACCGAAATCGTCCACAAGCAGACCGCTCTGGACGTAGGGCTCGTACCGCCCCGCATCGAACCAAGACGCCGGCACGCCCTGCAGGATCCGGAGCTTCAGGAAGACCTCCTCGAGGTATGCATCCGAGGGATCGAGCGATTCCGAGCCACCGATCGGGAGCTCACCGGACTCGACCTTCTCCATATACGTCTCGGGCGGCCGAACGTTCCACCATCGGACGTCGTCGCGGTACCCGTGGGCGCCGGCGCCCAGCCCGACGTACGGCCTCCGCTCCCAGTAGCCCAGGTTGTGGACGCACTGGAAGCCCGGGCGGGCCCAGTTCGAGATCTCGTAATGGCCATAGCCGGCGTTGCCGAGCACCTCACATGCCAGCAGGAACATGTCCGCCTGCAGATCGGGATCGGGCCCCGGCACCTCACCGGCCGCGACCTCCCGTCCGAGCGCCGTCGCGGGCTCGATCGTGAGCGCGTACGCTGAGACGTGCTCGGGTCCGAGCACCAGCGTTTCGTCGAGGGTGCGACGCCAGGACTCGAGCGACTCTCCGTTCGCGCCGTAGATCAGGTCGAGACTCAGGTTGCGGAACCCCGCCCGCCGGGCAGCGGCAACCGCGGCGCGGACCGACGTGGGCTGGTGGATCCGTTCCAGCGACCGGAGGACCGCCGGATCGAAGGACTG
>JALYLP010000563.1 GCA_030774195.1 Actinomycetota bacterium
GACGGGAACCGTCGCGCGACGACCTCCGCGCCGAGGCCGAGGAGGAGACGGAAACGACGACGAACGACCGCTCGCTCGAGGACACCGTGTGGGCCTACGCGGCGCTGACCAAGCCCCGCATCATCGTCCTGCTGTTGATCACGACCGTGCCGCCCATGATCCTCGCCGCCGGCGGGCTGCCGGGCGCCTGGCTGGTGCTCGCGACCCTGGTCGGCGGGACGCTCGCAGCCGCCTCCGCCAACGCCTGCAACATGTACCTCGACCGGGACATCGACCAGGTGATGCGACGCACGCGGCATCGCCCGCTCCCACGCCACGCCGTCGAGCCGGAGGCGGCGCTGCGCTTCGGGTTCGCGTTGGGAACCGTGGCGTTCACGTTCCTCGCGCTCACGGTGAACGTGCTGGCCGCCACGCTCGCGCTCTCGGCGATCGCCTTCTACGTCTTCGTATACACGATGTGGCTCAAGCGCTCGACGACCCAGAACATCGTGATCGGTGGCGCGGCCGGCGCCGTCCCCGTGCTCGTCGGCTGGGCGGCCGTGACCGGCGGCCTCGCCTGGCCGGCGGTCATGCTGTTCTCCATCGTCTTCCTCTGGACGCCGCCGCATTTCTGGGCCCTGGCGATGCGGGTTCGCGACGACTACGCAGCCGCGGGTGTCCCGATGCTGCCGGTCGTCCGCGGCGAAGATGAGACGCGGCGGCAGATCTTCCTGTACTCGCTCGTGCTGTTCGGGGCGACGCTGCTGCTCGTGCCGGTCGCCTCGATGGGCCCGATCTACCTGGTCACGGCGGTCGGGCTCGGCGGCAGCTTCGTGTACCGGGCCCTCCATCTGTGGCGTGACCCCTCGGACGCGAGGGCGTGGGCGTTGTTCAAGTTCTCGGTGATCTACCTCGGGGCTTTGTTCGCCGCGGTCGCGATCGACGCGCTCGCGTGACGCTCTCGTCTACGGAGACGGCGTCCCGGAGACGTCGCCCGACAGCGTCCGATCGATCAAGCTGCTCAGCGTTCCCTCGCTCGTCGTCGAGCCGATGATCGAGTACCTGATGGTGCCGGCTCGGTCGACCACGTACGTCGCCGGGAGCCCCGTGTAGCCGAGGCTGGCAGCGAAACGGCCGGACGGGTCCTCGATGCTCGGGTACGGCACGCCGTAGCGCCGCACCCAGGCCAGCGGCTGCGCGGTGCTGGTCTCTGCGGGATTCACGCCGAGGAAGGCCACCCCCTTGCCGGCGTACCGGCCCGCGACGCGGACGAATGCGGGCTGGTCACGCTCGCAGTCCAGACACCACGTCGCCCAGACGCTCACGACCAGGACCTTGCCCCGGAACGCCGCGGCCGTCAGCGGCGCACCGTCGAGGCCTTTGCCCTCTAGCTGGGGCAGCGGCCGGTCCTCGAGGCGGACGATCCCCCCGTTCGCGCCCGAGGACGAGCTGCATCCGATGAGGGTCAGGCAGGCAGCGATCGCAAGCGCGGTTCGCACGAGTTAGACGGTATCGCGGCCCAAGCGGCACGTCGTCCGATGGGGCGCCGCCTAGCCGCTTGGGCTGGTCGACGCACCGCTCGGAGACGAGCCGCCGCCGCTCTTCACGATGGTGATCGTCCCCTGCATCGTCGTCGGGTGGAAGTCACAGCGGAAATAATAGGTCCCCGGGTCGAGGGCCGGGAGCGCGACCTGTCCCGAGCCGATGCCCACCACGTCCGGCGTCTTGCTGATCTCCGTCGTGTAGTCCTTGTCCGAGAAGACGTCGAGGTTGTGCGTGGCCCCTGGATCCTCGTTGTCGAAGGTGACCGTTGCGGGTTGTCCGGCCGGGAGCTGGATCGTGTTGGGCGAGAACGCCGTTGCGTCTGAGGCCGTGATCACAGGACCGGCGGGCGCGCCGGGCGACGGAGGCGGTCCCGCCACCGTGAGCGTTCCGGTCATCGTCGTCGGATGGAACTCGCAGAAGAAGTAATACGAGCCCTGGGCGAGGCCGCTGACGGGCACGGCCACCTGGTTCGGCCCGGTGATGGGACTTCCGACCGCGATCGCCCCGGTCGGATCGACGGTTTTCCCCTTGGCGATCACGACGTTGTGCTGCACGCCGACCCCACCGGTGACGTCGTCGTTCGAGAACTCGATCGTGAACGGATAGTTGGCCCGGGCGGACAGCTGGTCCGGCTGGAACCCCTTGGTCTGCGCTCCGACGGGCGCGGCGAGCGCGATCTCGACGGGCTGCAGCTCGGCGGTGGGCTGACCGAGCAGCAACGCCAGCCCCCCGGTGAGCATCGCGATCCCCGTGACCCCGCCGACCATGGAGAGCAACGAGGCGCCCGTCACCTGCGGCCGGCTGGCGACGACCGATGCGACGGCGAGGATCGAGGCCGCCACGACGAGCGCTACGACGGTCGCCGCCGTCGGGGTCACGCGGAGCAGGACACGGGAGAACAGGAACAGGACCGCCCCGATCACCACGAGCACGCCGACCGGGATCAGGATGGGCCACAGCAGGCGTTCGCGAGGCTCCGGAACGTGATCGCTCATCGGCCCATCTCCGCACGGATCTCGGCGTCGACGTCCCGCCACTGCAACGCGTCCCAGCCCTCCGTCTGGTCACGACGCGCCCAACGGAAGAACACGACCGTGATCACCGTCCACAGGATCGCGCCCCCGACGATCTTCATGGTTAGGCCTGCGATCATCTGATCGGTCATCACCGAGATGCCCCAGATGCGGGGGAACGCGCCGTACACCGGGTAGAGCGGCACGTGGCCGAACGTCAGGAACGATGCAGGGATCGTCGGGGCGAGCGACTGCACGAACAGGTAGAGCATCTGTCCGGGGGGAGTCAGGGGAGGCATCTCCGGCAGCGGCGAGACCACGGGCCACCACATCACGATCGCCGACCCCAACAGGATCGTGTGCAGAAACAAGTGCGTGAGCTCGGAATGGACCGACACCGTCACGACCGCCGGCCAGTGGGAGAACAACAGGATGCCGTTGAACAGCACGATGGCCGGCAGCGGCCTCGTGACGAAGCGCCAGACGCGGCGGACGATACGCCGTCGCAGGAGGTCGCGCCAGAGCCAGGCCGGGGTCCCAGCGACGAGCAACGGGGCTGCAACCAGCGTGAACAGCAGGTGCTGGGTCATGTGCACGAGGTAGAGGTACCGCTCGGCCAGGTCGTGGATCGGCCAATCCGCTCCGACCCACAGGACTGCGACGCCGGTCAGGAAGAGGCGGCGCGCGTGATCGGACACCGGAGCGCCCGTGCGCTCCGCATGACGACGGCACGCGATCAGGTACGCGGCGGCCAGCGAGCCCAGGATCACCCACACGTCGATGTGCGTGTGCCAGGGAGGAAGCATCCCCGCTACCTCGCGAACGCCTTGAGCAGCAGCAACACGACCAAGAACAGGATCCCGGCACCCGCTGCACCCATGATGAAGAACCGCGAGTACCGGGCGTCATCGAAACGGAGATGCATGTACCAGAGCACGACGAGCACGAACTTCACGAAGGCGAGGCCGAAGAGCATGGTGATCATCAACCCGTGCGGGAGCCCCGAGTAGCTCGTCCAGACCTCGAGCGTCGTCAGGACCACGAGGATGACGCCGATCCGGACGTACTCCTTCGCGCTCGGATGTCTGCGCCGGGCGTGTCCGGCCTCGCGCGGATCGCCGACCCCCTCCGCGCCGATCTCTTCCTTGAACTCGCCCAACCCTTCCATGGTCATCGCGCTCACCCGGGCGGTTTCGGTTGCGGGACCAGGTACACGACCGTGAAGATGACGATCCACACGATGTCGACGAAGTGCCAGTACAACCCGACCATCTCCACGGGGAAAGCCTGATCGTCGGGGAGCCGGCCGGCCCACGACATCCCGACGAGCGAAAGCAACATCAAGATCCCCACGGTCACGTGGACGCCGTGGAATCCGGTGAGCACGTAGAAGGTCGTGCCGAACAGGTTGCTCTGGATCTTCAGGCCTTCGTGGTAGAAGCTCGTGAACTCGTAGACCTGGCCACCGACGAACGTCAGCCCCAACATCGCGGTCGCGATGAGCCACAGCCGCATCCGCGCGAAGTCGCGTTGCTCCGCCGCCGTGAGCGACAGGACCATCGTGAGCGAGCTCGCGAGCAGCACGAACGACGAGACCGACGTGTAGCGGATATCGAAGATCTCGTTCGGGTAGGGCCCGGTCGTGCTGGCGCCCCGGTACAGGACGTACGTGGTGATCAACGCGCCGAACAGCAGGCACTCCGACGCCAGGAACAGCCACATCGCGAGCTTCGTGCTCGGGAGCCCGGTGCTCGTGTGCTCGACCGGTGCCGCGTGCGCGGTGGTATCGGCCATCGCTACTCCGCCACCGGGGGCTCCATCGCCCAGCCCATGGATCCGACGACGGTGACGAGCGCTCCCGCCCCGACCAACCACCAGGAATACAGGACACCGTACGCGATCACGGGCAAGCCGACGGCCGCGACGAGCGGCCAGAAGGACGGGCTCGGCAGGTGGATCGCATGCCCCTCCTTGTGTCCATCGGAAGGTTGATCGGACGCACCCGCCGGCACACGGACCAACTTGCCTTCCTTGTCCTCCACGTATTTGCGATGCCAGAACTCATCGATCGCGTGCACGACCGGGATCTCTTCGAAGTTGTAGATGGGTGGAGGAGACGACGTCGCCCACTCGAGCGTCCTGGCGTCCCATGGGTCCTCAGCCTCGAGCCCCTTCGCCTTGCGCTGCGTCGCGATCGCGTTCACCGTGAATACGAGCGTCGACAACGCGATCAGGAACGCCCCGACGGTCGAAACCTGGTTCCAGAAGGTGAGCCCGAGGGATGCCGGATAGGTGTACTCGCGACGGATCATCCCCTCGAGCCCGAGGATGTGCATCGGGCCGAACGCGAGGTTGAACCCTACCAGCAGGCTCCAGAACTGCACCTTTCCCCAGAACTCGCTCAACCGGCGCGCGAACACCTTCGGCCACCAGTAGTACATCCCGCCGAAGAGCCCGAAGACCGCGCCGCCGAACAAGACGTAGTGGAAATGCGCCACGACGTAATAGGTGTCGGTCTGCTGGTAGTCCGACGGAACCACGGCGTGGGTCACACCGGACAGCCCGCCGATCACGAACATGGCGACGGCGCCGACGGCGAAGAGCATCGGCGAGTCGAAATGGATGTCGCCCTTGTACATCGTGCCCATCCAGTTGAAGATCTTGATCCCCGTGGGGACCGCGATGATCGCGGTCGTGATCCCGAACGCCGTGTTGGCGACGGGCCCGAGTCCCACCGCGAACATGTGGTGCGCCCACACACCGAACCCGATGAACCCGATCGCGATGCCGGAGAACACGACGAACTGATAGCCGAATAGCGGCTTGCGACTGAACACCGGGAGGATCTCGCTGATGATCCCGAAGGCCGGCAGGATCAGGATGTAGACCTCGGGGTGCCCGAACAACCAGAAGAGGTTCTGCCAGAGCAACGGTTGGCCCCCGGCGGTCGGATCGAAGAAGTGCGTGCCCCACCGGCGGTCGAACAGCATCTCGAAGAGCGCCACCGTGATGATCGGCAGCGCGAAGACGAGCAGGAACTGCACGACGAGCCCCATCCAGACGAAGACGGGCATCCGGAACAGCGTCATGCCCGGGGCGCGCATGTTGACCACCGTCACCGCGAGGTTGACGGCGCCGGCGCTGGAAGCGATGCCGGTGATCACCAACCCGAGCGCATAGAAGGTCATCCCGATGCTCGGATCCGTCGTCGAGTTCGGCGGATAGCCGAACCAACCGCCGTTCGGCGCGCCGCCGAGGAACCAGCTGGAGTACAGGAAGAGCCCGCCGAGGATGAAGACCCAGAACGAGAAGGCGTTCAGCCGCGGGAAGGCGACGTCCCGGGCGCCGATCATCAACGGGATCAGGTAGTTGAAGAACGCTGCCGACATCGGCATGACGAACAGGAAGATCATCGTTATCCCGTGCATCGTGAAGATCTGGTTATACTGGTCGGCGTTGAGCAGCGTGTTGTCGGGCTTCGCGAGCTGGCTGCGGATCAACAGGGCTTCGATCCCGCCGATCAGGAAGAACGCGAACGCGCTGAAGCCGTACAGCAGACCGATCTTCTTGTGGTCTACCGTCGTGAACCAGCTCAACCAGCCGGTGATCGCCGTCGGACGACGGATCACCCCTGTGCGGGCCGGAACGCTCGTCGCGGTCGCCATATCGCTCGTGGTCGCTCCTACTTCAGGCTATACAGATAGGCGACAAGGATGTCGATCTGCTGCTCCGTGAGTCCGTAGTCGGGCATCTTCGCCCCGAGCTTCACCGCGTTCGGGTCACGGAGCCACGCTTTCAATGCCTCGACGTTGGGGGTCCCGTCCGGGTTGAAGGTCTCGAAGTCGCAGCCGGCGAAGCACTCGTGGGTCGTCGCGGCGAAATGCGTCAGGTTGGGAGCCGCGGTGCTCGAAGCGGCGGTGCCGCCGACCCCGTGGCATTGGATGCACTGACCGCCGACCCCGTTCGTGCCGAAGAACAGATCCATCCCTTGCTGCGCGAGCACGTCCGTCGGCTTCTTCACCGCGGGGTCCTTCTCGTTCGCGACCCAGCGTTGCCATTCGGTCTCGTCCAGCGCGCGGATGCGGAACTTCATCTTGCCGTGCTGGAGCCCACAGAACTCGGCGCACTGCCCGTAGTAGAGCCCGGGATCATCCGCGGAGAACACGATGTGGTTCGTATTGCCGGGGACGACGTCCTGCTTCCCGAAGAGCTGCGGCGCCCAGAACGAGTGGATCACCTCGTGGTCGGGCACGCCCGAGGTGCTATGTGCGCCACCTCCGAGGGACGTCAGCGACAGGTCGATCGTCCTGCCCGTGGGGATCACCATGACGTCCGCGGTGACGATCGCGTCGTGGTCCCCGTAGGAGACCGCCATGTCGGGATCGGTGTACCGGAAGCCCCACCACCACTGATAGCCCTCGACCGTGATCTGCATCGCGTCGGCCGGTTGGCGTGCCAGCTGCCAGATCGTCGAGACGGTCGGAACCATGATGACCGCGAGGACGATCGCCGGGGCGATCGTCCAGCCGATCTCGAGCCGCGTGTTCCCGTGGATCTGCGGCGGCATCCGATCGCGATCCTTGCGATGGCGGAACCTGATCGAGATCAGCAGGATGCCGCCTTCAACGATGAGGAAGACGGCGGCGGCCGGCCAGAGCACGAGGACGAGCAGGTTCTTCTCGGTCTGGGCGGTCGGACCGTGCGGGTTCATCGTGTTCTGCGGCGCCGTCTTCGAACAGGCGACCAGCAGGACCGTCAACGCGAGCAGCGCGAGGATCCACCGCGTTCTGCGCACCGTTCCTCGTCCCCCTGAGAGCTCCGCGCCCGCCTCCGGGACGCAGGCCCGCGTGACTGTACCACCCGCCCTTTTCACGGCCTTCCGCGCGCCGGGATTCACTTCGCGTACGTATGCAAGCCGGCGATCCACAGGTTCACCGCGTAGTACGTGATCAGCAGACTGACGAACCCCACGAGCGCGATCGATGCCGCTTTCGCGCCCTTCCACCCCGCCGTGGCTCGTGCGTGCAGGTACCCGGCGAAGATCGTCCACGTGATGAACGACCACGTCTCCTTCGGATCCCAGCCCCAGTACCGGCCCCAGGTCTGTTGCGCCCAGATCGCGCCGCAGAT
>JALYLP010000564.1 GCA_030774195.1 Actinomycetota bacterium
TACTCGATCGAGGTCCATCACCTCCCAGCCGCCGGGCTCGCGCTCGCCATCACGACCTCGTGGTGGGCGCTCGCCTTGGGCGCCCTCGCGCCGTTCACCCTCCTGCTGTTCCCCGACGGACATCCCACTTCGGCTCGCTGGCGGCGGGTCCTGTGGATCGGCGGGGCGGGCATCCTCCTGATCGTCATCGGCGGATCCTTTACGCCGTTGACCGACTTCCCTCATAACCCGTCGAGCCCGATCGCGTTCTTGCCCGATGCCCTGGGAGGTGCCATCCTCCAGATCGGCGCGCTGCTGTTCATCCCCACGATCCCGGTGTCGGCGGTCGGTCTCGTGCTCCGCCTCCGCCGGTCGCGCGGCACCGAGCGCGAGCAGATCAAGTGGCTCGCCTACGGGGGCTCGATCCTCGCGCTCGGTCTCGTCGTCGGGTTGTGGTTCGACTCCGCAGGCCACTCGGCAGCCAGAGAGAACATCCTGGGATTCGCGACTGCGGCGATCCCGATCTCCGCGGGGATCGCGATCCTGCGCGCTCGCGTGTTCGACATCGACGTCGTGATCAAGAAAACCGTGATCGCCGGTGTCTTGGTCGTGATCATGGGCGTGTTCGCTGCGGGCACCTTCGCCATCCTCGGGTCATTCGCGCTGTGGGAGGGAACGAGCCGTGGCGTCTCGGTCGCGGTGGGCATCGCGGTCGGCCTGCTGTTCGTCCCGCTACTCCGCCTGTCGCGCAAGATCGCCGACCGGCTCGTGTACGGGGAGCGAGCCACGCCGTACGAAGTGCTCACGGGGTTCTCGGAGCGGTTGGCCGAGACCTATTCGACCGAGGACGTGCTCTCGCGAATGGCGGCCATCCTCGGGGCCGGTACCGGCGCAGAGCATGTGGCCGTCTGGCTCACGATCGGCCGCGAGCTCCAGCCTCAGGCGGAGTGGCCGGAGCGAGGCGAGCGGAGCACGCCGTTCCCGCTTAACGATCTCGGCTCCCGAGGGGCGTTCGAGGTCCGCCACCTCGGAGAGCTGCTCGGCGCGATCACGGTCGAGATGCCCGCCAACGACCCGATGAACGACAGCAAGGACCGGTTGGTTCGAGACCTCGCTGCGCAAGCCGGACTCGTGCTCCGCAACGTCAAGCTGATCGAGGACCTCCGCGCGTCCCGGCAGCGGCTGGTCGCCGCCCAAGACGAGGAGCGACGCAAGATCGAACGCGACCTGCACGATGGGGCGCAGCAGCAGCTCGTCGCGCTGAGCGTGAAGCTCCGCCTCGCCCGGCAGCTCGCCGATCGCGACATCGATGGGGTCAAGCGCGCGCTCGAGGGGCTTGTGGGTGACGCCGCGGGAGCGCTCGAAGACCTCCGCGATCTCGCCCGAGGGATCTACCCTCCCCTGCTCGCGGACAGGGGTCTCGCCGACGCGCTGGAGGCGCAAGCGCGCAAAGCGTCGATCCCGGTCGAGGTCGAAACGAACGGCACGGTTCGCTACCCGCGCGAGATCGAGTCCGCCGTCTACTTCTGCGTGCTCGAGGCCCTGAACAACGTCGCCAAGTACGCGGAAGCTGCCGGGGCCGCCGTGCGACTCGGCGCCGAGGACGGAGCCCTCACGTTCTCGGTGCGGGACGATGGCCGCGGATTCGAGCCCGACGCGACGAGCTACGGGACCGGGCTCCAAGGGATGGTCGACCGGCTGGACGCGATCGGCGGATCGCTCGGCGTAGAGAGCTCGCCCGGAGCTGGAACAACGGTCACCGGGCGTGTGCCGCTCGGCGATCGGAGCCGGGCATGATGAGCACGTTCAGAGCTCGTCGCATCGCGAACGCCGTCGTCGCCGCGACGTTCGCGTTCCAGGTGAGCTCCACGGTGCTCACGATCGTGCGGAGCGACTACACGGGCAACAACAGCTTCGACCTCGTCTACGCCGCACTCACGTTCGTCGGCGCGGGCGTCTACCTGTGGGTGGGGCGCATGATCGTCTCGCGGCAGCCCTCGAACACGGTCGGATGGCTGCTGCTGGCCATCCCGCTCATCGCCTGTTTCACGTTCGCGAACGGCAGTTATGCGACGTGGGCGCTCGTCAACCATCACGGGACGCTTCCCTTCGGCGTGGCCTCCGCCTGGATCGACCGCTGGGCGATCGTGCCCATGCTTGCCGCCTTCATCCCGATCTTCCTCCTGTATCCGAACGGTCATCTCCCATCCAGGCGCTGGCGACCGGTCCTGTGGCTCACGATCGCGAGTCCGACCCTTGCCACGGTCGCGTTCGCCCTCACGCCTGGACACATAACGGGCGCGATGGCGAACCTCGAAACCGTCCACGTCACGAACCCGCTCGGGATCTCGGGCGCCGGCCCGTTGATCCATTGGCTCGCAACGATCGGCGGCTTCGGGACGTTCCTCGCAGGCATCGCCGCGTGTGCCGCGATCGTCGTTCGCTATCGCGGCGCGGACGGGGAGACCCGGCAACAGGTGCGCTGGCTCGCCTTCGTCGGCGTGGCGTTCTTCGTCGAGTTCGTGATCGGTGTCCTGGGTTCGGGGCTGACCCACGACAGCGACATGCTCGGGAACGTGCTGTTCCTCGTGTGGTTCATCACCTTGGTGCTCGGCACGCCGATCGCGTGCGGCATCGCGATCTTGAAGTACCGGCTGTACGACCTCGACGTCGTCGTCCGCAAGACGGTGGTGTTCGGCCTCCTCGCCGCGTTCATCACGGCCCTGTACGCCGTGGTCGTGGGCGGCATCGGCGCGATCGTGGGCGCCAAGAGCAGCACAGTGCTGTCGTTCGCCGCGGCCGCCCTCCTGGCCGTGGCCTTCCAGCCGGCGCGAGATCGCGCGAGGCGGCTCGCCGACCGGCTGGCGTATGGCAAACGCGCCACGCCGTACGAGGTGCTCGCCGAGTTCTCGGAGCGGATGAGCGAGAGCTATGCGACCGAGGACGTCCTGCCGCGCATGGCCGAGATCCTTCGCGCCGGCACGGGCGCGTCCTCGGCCGGGGTGTGGCTGCGGGTCGGCTCGACCCT
>JALYLP010000565.1 GCA_030774195.1 Actinomycetota bacterium
GCCCAGATGCGAGCGTCGATGATCTCCTCGAGAGGCTCCGAGAAGCGGTCGAAATGCCGCGTCTCACCACCAAAGCGGGAGCTCGTCACGTCGAACCCGATCTCGTCGGTGCCGAAGAACATCCGCAGCACCTCGAGATGCGCGCCGTCGAGGCAGAGGTGCCCCGACGGGTGCTCCGGGTAGGGCGCCGTGAGGAGGGCCGTCCACGACGGGTCGGGGTCGGTCGCGGGATTGCCGTCAAGGCCGGCCTCGTGGATCGCCTGCCAGGGGCGCCAGAAGTCCCAGTAGTACTTGTCGTTCCAGCAGTTGATCGCCGCATCCGCTCCGGCCAGGTTCATCTTCGCGAGCAGGAGAGCGCTGTTGCCGAGGTCGACGGCGCGAGCTGGATCTTCGATCAGGTTCCGCGCGACGGCACTCCACGTCAGGGCCGGCCCACCTGCGCTCTGCCAGAAGATCGCGATGTGCGTCTGTTCAGGTGTGCGCCTCGCGCTGTCCACCGAGCCTAGCCGCTTGACCTGGTTGAAGTCCTTGGCCCAAGCGTCACTTCTGAGGGCTTGCGGCCCTTCGGTTCGGAACTGGGAAGAGCTCTGGATCAGGAACGGCTTCACGTTGGCGACCCACGGCGTCGGATCGAGGATCGGTGTCCCGTCCGGGTTCAGCTGCGGCTGCCAATGCCCGGCGTCATCGTTCGGCACCCACGGCGACGGGCCGAAACGTCCGTCTCCTTGCCGGGCGGCGATCATCGCCGCGGCCGCCGCGTTCCCCGCCGCGATCCCGGCGGTCTTGTTCGGGGAGTCCGGTATCGCCGCGAGCGAGGCAGCGTAAGCGTCGGCGAGCGACTGCAACAGGCTTGCCTGGTTCGGGAACGGGATGGTTGCGGGAACCGTCGAGACGATGCTCGAGAGGACGGCGTACGCCGCGGTCGCGACAGCAGCCTCCTTCGAGGCCGATGGATCGAAGCGCGTCGCGAGGAGATATGGCTGATGCCTCGGCTCGATCGCGTTGACCGCGTCATAGACGGCGCCCTGCGTCATCCCCATGTTGACCTGGAGAGCGGGCGCTGCCCCGCCCGCCGGAGGGGGGAACGCGACGAGCGTGTCCGCCGCTATCCGGTTCCAGTTCGTGACCTCGTTGGGCTGCGCCGCCGCGGAGGCAGCGTGCACGCCAACCGTGGCGATCGGCGCAAGCGCGCCGAGCACAACGACCAAGGCAAGTGCTGCAGCCGAAACCAACCGTCTCCGCATCTTCATCGACTTCTCCCTCGTCGCTCGCCGGTACTCGACCCTGTCGTTCGCACGACAGGCTCGCCCGCACGGGGAAACGAAGTCCATTCGATTTTCGTCGTATCTTCCGGTGGCTGAAGGGCCGCTCGCCCTCTCGGCGGAGGCCGCATCGAGCCGGAGGGACGACGGCTCCCATCGCCGAATAGCCCGACCACGCAGCTTCGACCCGCGCGCAGCTATGGCCGCGCCGTCGTTTTCCCCTCGTTCTCGCACTCGAACTTGATCCGGCAGCCGTCGGGGATCTGGCTTCCGTTCAGGGGGTGGGCGCTCATAGTTCCTCCGGCGTGCTCGCACCCGTACTTGGGCCGGCAGCCAACAGGGATGTGCGCTCCGGTCCACAGGTCCGCAGCATCCACGGAGAAGTGCACGGGTGCCGGTTGGACAGGAGCGCCGCCCCTCGACGACCAGACCGACGTTGCTTGGGTCGCCAGCAGGAAGACCGCGAACGTGAGGGTCAGCGCGACGATCCCCACGATCGCCCCGGAACGCTTCTGCCCGCCCAGAACTTGGGTCGACATGATCTGCCTCCTTCCGCCGGGCGGGACCTTCGCCCGCCGCGTCGGAGAAAGGCTGCTCTCCCCCGGCTTCGGGACGGTTGCGGGATCGACTACGGATCGACTGCGGCGGAGGGATCCGTCAAGGACCGCACGTCGCGTGGTATGGCCTGTCGGGCAGGAACTGCTGCCACTCCTGCTGCGTGAGGCTCCGCCCGGCGACCTGACACGCCCGCGTCTCCCAGTCGGAAGGATCGACGTCCCAGAGCCACGCCGATCCCGTAACCGAGACGACGACGACGCTGCGGCCGTGGGAAGTGAATGAGGCGGCGACAGGCTCCTGAGAGCTCGGGCCAGGGAGGGGACCCGCGATAACCGTCCCGGTCGTGACGTCCCAGAGCAGGACGTTGCCTGAGCCGTCCGCTCCAACGACCGTGCTCCCGTCGGGACTCATGTCCACGGTATCGGCGAAAGGCTTCAGGCCGGTCAGCGGCGTACCTATCGGGGTGCCCGACGCGACTTCCCAGAGATGGACGATGCCGTCCGTCGCGGCGGTCACCAGCGTCCGGCCGTCGTTCGAGATGTCGGCCCCGTATATCCCGCCATCGACCGAGGGGGTGGTCCTCACGATCGCGCGCGCTTTCGTGTCCCAGCTGAGGAAGGCGCCATCGTCGAAGCCCGTTGGAACGATGAGCAGCGAGCCGTCCGGCGTGAAGCTAAGGGGCCCAGCGACTGGCCGCCCAACCGGCGTCTCGAAGCTACCCGCAAGCTGCCCTGGCGCCACGGTGCTCCACAGATAGACGCGCCCGCTAGCCTCGTCGAGGCTCGCGTCCTTCGTCGGATACACCGGACCGCCACCTACGAGCGTACGTCCGTCCGGGGCGTACGCCACCACCCACAACTCCACCCCAGGCGGGATACCCGGGAGATCCGATGTCATCGGTTTGCCCGAGTCGGCGTCCCAGAGCCTCACGTAGCTCTGAACTTGTGTCCTGTCGTCCGGGTAGGTGACTGAGCCGACGGCTAGCGTCGTGGAGTCCGGACTGAAAGCCAAGCCTTCCGGCGTGCTCTTCACGTACCGGATGCGCTTGACCACGTGGAGGTCGGAGGTGTCGATCAGCTCGATGGTGCCCGCCCGATCGCGAGGCCAGCTGATCACTGCGAGCAACAGACCGTCCGGGCTCACGGCGAAGAACGGCCATCCACCGCTCGGCCCCAGCGTGGCTCCCGAGCCCGCGATGAACGACCGTCCTATCCGACGGTTGCCGGAGAGATCCCACGCGACGACGGCTCCGGTCTGGTCGGCCGTGAAGGTGGTGGTCCCGTCGGGCGACATCGCCGGCCCTCGGAGGGGTAGGCCGCTGGCGCTTTCGAGCGTCTCCCGAACCGATGCAGAGGCGACGTTCCAAACCAGGAGCCGGGAGTCGTTCCCCACGGTGATGACAGATCGTCCGTCCGGAGTGAAAGCGAGCCCGGTAGCCTCGTACTGCGTCCTGAACGGTCCGTGGTGCCCGCCCGATCCCGCTCGCACCTTGTCCGTTCGAAGGTTCAGGAACGATACGTCGCCTTCGAAGTGCTGGTCGTGGTTCACGATGATCGCAGCGACGGCGCCGTCGGGGCTCACCGCGACACCCGATCCCGGGATCTCGAAGGGCGGCCGAACTTCCGAGAGGTCACCCGCGTTCCAGAGCACGGTTGGCCCCGTAGAGCTCGTCGTTACGAGCGATCGTCCGTTGGGGGTGAAGGCCATGGAGAAGAACGGGAACCTCGGTAGATCGCCAGTGCGATCTTGGTCCCACGGCGTGAGGCGCATCGACGAGATCGACTCGAGCGTGACCGGGTCACGCGGAACGAGGTACTCCCGGTTGGTGAGGTTTTCGGCCGTGACGAGCCTCGTTCCGTCAGGGCTGAACGCGATCACGTCTACGGAACCCTCGGTCGGGACCTGGCCGCGCTCGGTCCGGGTCGCGACGTCCACCGACGCGATCTTGCCGCTCGACGTGGCGACCACGAGGGTCTGGCTGTCGGGACTGAACGTTGCACGTTCGGTTCCCGATCCCACCTGGAAGCCGCCGATGAACGTGTGCTGAGCTGCATCGAAGAAGTCGATCACCGGTCCCTTGCCGCCGATCGCGAGCGTCTTCCCATCCGGGGAGATCGCGATCCACTGTGTCTCACCCGCCGTGGGCGACGGGCCACCTAGGGCGTAGATCCTGTTCGTGATCGCGGGGGTCCGTTCGAGGGCAGTGAAGAGAGCACTCCGCGTCTCGGCCGAGTCGTGGATGTTGACCGCCTCCCTCGCCAGGATGAGTGCGAGTCCGGGGTCTTTCTCGACCAGCGAGCGGGAGGCGAGGCGTCCCGCGTCCGCGATCGCAGCGGCGCTGCGCGCCCCGTCGCGCTGCGTGAGCGCCAGATCGCCGATCACGAGGGACGCAGCGAGCAGCACCGCGACGCCGACGAGGAGCCCGCGCAGCCGGCGGTTCGTTCGACGAGCCCGAACAGCTTCGCCCTCAGATGCGGAGCGGCTCGCCCGGAGGAACTCTCGTTCGAGGTCGTTCTGATCCGCTTCATGGGGTTCGGCCCACTCCCACGCCGCGGTGAGTCGAGCGCCGCGGTAGAGATCGGCGGGGTCACGCCCCCCCTCGTCCCACGTGTGCGACGACTCCGTGACGTGACGATGGAGCTTGCGTCCCTCCGCATCGTCCTCGAGCCAGGTCCGAAGCCGTGGCCATTCATGGAGCAACGCCTCGTGGGCAACCTCGGCCGTTCCTTCCGCGACGGTGACGAGGCGGGCGTCGGTGAAAACCGCCATCGCGCGTGAGGCGTCGGCGTCGCGGTCCAGGTCGAATTCCGAGAGCGGCGCGCGACGTCGGACCACCACCTCCGCCCCTTCGCCCACCGCCGCCAAGCGAAGCAGGATGCGCTTGGCTGCCGCCTGCCCGTCGGCATCGAGCCGGCCGAAGGCTTCCTCCGCCAACCGTGCGACGGCCCCCTCCACCCCTCCGGCACGCAGGTAGTCGTCGAGGTGAAGGGTCCGATCCCGGCGGTGGGTCCAGAGCTCGAGGAGGGCCGTCGAGAGGAGGGGCAGGCCACCCGGCTGGCCCACGCTGTCCGATACGAGTGAATCGGTGAGCTGCTCCTCAACGGTCAGGTCCGCTCGTTCCGCGGGAAGCTCGATCGCTCTCCGTAGCTCGTTCGCGTCCATCGGCCCAATCAGGATCTGGTGTGAGGCGAGCAGGGATGCCAATGCTCGGTGCTCGGCGCATCGTCCGTAGAAGTCCGCTCGCATCGCGATGACGATCGTGGTGGCGCCGTCGGGCGCCCCAGCGGCCTCCGTGATGGCGTCGAGGAACGCGGTCCGCTCGCCAACGTCGGAGCACGCCGTGAAGACCTCTTCGAACTGGTCGACCGCAAGCATCGAGTGCTTCCGCTTCTCGTTCAGCGCATCACCCAACGCATCGAGCGGACGGTTGCCCGGTCGGATCGCGGAGTAGGCCCACTGATCACTGCCCGGAAGCGCGCCCGATCCGAGTGCATGCATGAGTCCCGCACGCAGCAGGGACGACTTGCCACTCCCCGATGGTCCGATCAGCGCGAGGAACCTTCCTCCGACGAGGTGACCGATCGCCTCTGCGACCACCTTCTCCCGACCGAAGAAGAAGTCTGCATCGGCCGTCTCGAACCGTGCGAGACCCTTGTACGGGCACACATCGGTCGGACGCACAGGCTCCGCACGCGACGCCCGACCGGGTTCGAGCTCGGGATCGTGGGAGAGGATCGCCGCCTGGAGTCGTTGCAGCTCGAGGCCCGGCTCGATCCCCAGCTCGCCGACCAGCACCTCTCGGACGCGCGCGAAGGCTTGGAGTGCCTCGGCCTGACGCCCGGCTCGGTACAGGGCCACCATCAGCTGGCCCCAACGTCGCTCCCGGAGCGGTTCTTCTCGAACCATGGCCTCGAGCTCCGAGACGAGCCGGCCTGGATCCTCGCCTGCGAGCCTCGAGCCGACGAGGTCCTCGGTAGCTGTTCGTCGGAGTTCGTCGAGCCGCTCGCCTTCGGCTGCGCCGAAGCCCGTGTACCGGTAGCCCTGGTAGGCGGCTCCTCGCCACAGACCGAGCGCCTCTTCGAGCACTGGATCGGCCCCTGCTGGGCGCCCGGTGTCGAGGAGTCGGTGGCCCTCACCGGCGAGCTGCTCGAACCTGATCGCGTCGACAAGGTGCCCGTCGGCCTCGAGTACGTACCCGTCTCCGCGGAAGGAGATCAGCTCGGGGTCCGTGTCGGACGGCCGTCCGGGCCGGAGTGCGCGACGGAGCCTCGAGACGTACGAGACCAGCGCCTTCTCCGGGTTCCTCGGGGGACGGTCGCCCCAAAGCTCCTCGATGAGATCGTCGACGGGCACGACCCGACCCCCGCGTGCGATAAGGCAGGCGAGGATCGTTCGCTCCTTCGATCCCGCGATCGGCAACGGTTCCCCGCCTGCCTCTGCGACCTCGAGAGGTCCGAGGATGAGGAAACGCATAGGCGGAGGCTAACGCTGGTGAAGGATCCCAGCTAGACCCGGTCTCGGCCCAGGAAGGCCACCGGATCCTAAGGTTGCTCCGGCTACGCACGAAATCCGGTTCTACGCGTCGTCCGGTGTCGTCTCGTGCCCGCGCGTGTCGTCCTGTCGTGAGCAAACCGTGAGCAAGAGCGGGCGGCATGCTGTTCTCAGTGTTCTGGCTAGGGGCGGATTGGCTCAACTCCGGTAAACCGCGAACCTGTCTCACGGCTGTCTGCTCTTCAACATGGCACTTGCTGCGAAGGGCATCCGCGAGGAGTATCACCGTGGGGTGCCGGAGAGCTGGGAGGCAGGCCAGGAGCAGCGGGCGGACGCCGAATTCACCTGGCTCTTCCGGGCAGAATTCCCGCGGGTCGCCCGTACGGCGTACCTCATCTTGCATGACCGGCAGGCAGCCGAAGACGTGGCACAGCAGGCGTTCGCCCAGCTCCTCGTGCATTGGAAGAAGGTGTCCAGATACGACCTGCCTGAAGCCTGGGT